>JBAVTG010000187.1:0-35019 GCA_049696015.1 Rhizobiaceae bacterium
AGAGGCGATCCGCACCTCGCGGATGGCGTCCGAAAGCCTTGTGACATTGTTGCGGGTGCCCGCCCGATCCTGAAACTCGCTCACGCCCAGTTCCTCAAAAAACATGGTGAACAAGTCCTTAACACGAGCAAAGCGCGAATGCGAAGCGGGATTTTTCAGCTTCACTGGCGCGCTTGCGGACGCAAAACCGGTGTCCAATTTTGCCGGAAGCGCTTAGGACTGCCCAAACAGGATTTGCGCTACCGGCCGGTCGCGATCGTAAATGTCGGGGAAGAACTGGACGACGCCGTCATCGCCGATCCAGACGGTGAAATAGGCGAGGTGGACCGGCACCTTGGTTTTCAGATTGATGCGCTTGAGCGCACCGTAAGCAACGATGGCGTCCATCTCGTCGCGGCTCATGGCCTGATCGAGTCCCAACAGCTTTTCGGCAAAATCCTGTGCTTCGTGGACACGGATGCAGCCATGGGAAAAGGCGCGCCCTGTGGAGGCGAACAGCTGGCGTGACGGCGTATCGTGCAGATAGATGTTGAACTTGTTGGGAAACATGAATTTGACATAGCCGAGCGCATTCTTGTCGCCAGGCTGCTGGACAATGCGATAGGGGAAGCCGCCCGTGACCGAACCCCAATCAACTGACCAAGGGTCCATTTCGGGGGCGCCTTCGGCCCAGCTGGAATAGATCTTGTAGTCGTTTGCCGCCAGATAGCCGGGGTCCTTGATCAGCTTGGGCAGAAATTCGGCTTTGGCGATGGAGGCTGAGACAGTCCATGTCGGGTTGAATTCGACATAGGAAATCCGGTCAGAAAACATCGGCGTCTGATGGAAGGGTTTGCCGACGATGACGCGGCGATTGTCGACGACCTTGCCCTTGTCGACGAGGAACAATTCAGCGCCCGCCTGATTGACGAAGACGTGGCGCTTGCCAAGGTCGGCCGGCAGCCAGCGCCAACGCTCGAGATTGACGATGATGTGGCGGATGCGCTCTTCCACCGGCACATTGAGAATGGCGATGGTGCCTCTGCCGATGACGCCGTCCGGCTCAATGCCGGATGCGCGCTGATAACGTTTGACCGCTTCCAAAAGCTGGCCGTCGAACAAGTTGGGATCGCCGCCGGTCAAGTTTTTGTAGCCGCGAGCGGCAAGGCTGTCGCGCAATGCTGCAACGCGCAGATCGTTCATGCCGGGCTTGAGTGAGGGCCCGGGCGGGATCGGGTCCCAGCCGCCAAGCGACTGATAGGAGCGGAAGCTGACCAGCATCTTGCGCAGTTTGTCATATTGCGGATGGCGCGGGCGCAGCGCCTTGACCGTTTGCGCCGTGCCATTGGCGGCAAGGTAATTCAACCACTTGACCGGATCGACGGTCTTCTTTTCGATGACAATATTGGTCACATCCAAAGACGGTGTGGGCCGTCCGGTATGGATGTCGCGGGCATAACGCAGGAACGTCTGCGCCAAGGCAAGTTCTGCGCCTGCAGCATCGTCTTCACCGGTCAGGCGATTGAGTGAACCAAAGGCGGAATGGATGTAATCCTTGGGCTCCAGCCCATCCTCGCGCGCCTTGCCAAGGGCAACAACAAACTCGGCGCCCAGCGCTGAAAGGCGGTTGCCTTCAATGAAGATCAGCGGTGCATCCGGGCTGGCGTAAATCGGCAAAAGCTTGTTCAGATCAATGGTGATGCCGCGCCATTCGATGGCTTGGGCGCCCTGATCGCCCAGCGAAACAATGACATCTCGCGGCGTGGCCATAGCCGCATTGGCGAGCATGCCGAGGGCTGCTGCCATGCATACTAGAATTGCCCGAAAACGCATGCGCTTGCCTCCGCCTGATTCGCCGCACATTAGCGCTTTCCCGGCGGCGAAAAAATGGCAGTGTTCCTAAGCAGTTGCAGGATTTTCAAGGATGATCGCGGCAAGGCGCGCCGGGGCTTCTTCCGGCAGCATGTGGCCCGCGCCTTCGATGATGATTTTTTCAAAGCAGGCGGGCGCGAGCAGGGCGCACATGGCCGGGACAACCGGATCTTTCTCACCCCAGACCAGCCGGGCAGGAATACCGGTATCGGCGAATTTCTCCAGCGGCAGGACTCCTTGCGCATTTCCGATCAGGAAACGTTCGCACAGCGCTTGGAGCGCGTGCGCCTGATCTGGCATCTGGCGCATTTTCCAAATGATTTCAACCAGTTCAGCTGATGCAGGAGTGGATGGCGACATTGCATCCAGGCAATCCTGCACCTCTTGACGCGTCTGGGCGGACGCGTGTCGGCGCATCAGCGGCGCGTTGATTTCAGAGCCAAACCCGCCAGGGGCAAGGAGGGTCACGTTCGAAAACAGGCCTGGGCGCAAGATTGCAGCCAGCACCGCAACGGCGCCGCCAAAAGAATGGCCAACAAGGTGTGCCGGAAACACACCGCGCATCTCAACTTCTGCAACCACTGCCTCGGCGCACTTGCGAGCGCTGCCTGCAAGCGGATGCCCGAGCGAGCCGCCATGGCCGGGCAGATCGAAAGCAAGCGTGTGCCGCGCCTGGCAAAGACTTTGGATCAACTTCGAAAAGCATTGCGCCACCATGCCGAACCCGTGCAGCAGCACGACGGGCGCGGCGGATGGCGGCCCGGCTTCGATGGTGTGAAGCCGGGCGCTCATCACGGTCAGCCGACGATGCGATTGGCGGCGGAGGTCACAGCATCAAGCGAGGCAGTGACGATATTCTTGTTGATACCCGCGCCATAGAGTTTGCCGCCTGCATACTCAACTTCCATGTAGCAGATGGCCGATGCATCCGAGCCGTGCTGGAGCGAATGTTCGGAATAGTCGGACACGGTCAGGTCGATGCCGAGATAAGTGGCGAGCGCATGGACGTATCCGTCAATCGGTCCGGTGCCCTTGCCCTCGATGCGCTTCTTCTCGCCCTTGTCCAAAATTTCGGCGGCAATGATGCGCAAACCGTGATGATCGGGGTCCGGATAGGAATGATGATCGACAAATTCGAGGCGGGCGCCGGGCTGGCTGACATATGTCTCCATGAAGCACTCATAGATGCGCTTGGGCAAAAGCTCGGTCCCTTCAGCGTCAGTGATTTTCTGGATCACATCGCGGAACTCGACCTGCAGATGGCGCGGCAGGTTGAGGCCGTAATCCTCCTGCAGGATGTAGGCGATGCCGCCTTTTCCGGACTGCGAATTGATGCGGATGATCGCCTCGTAGGAGCGGCCGACATCCTGCGGGTCAATTGGCAAATAGGGCACTTCCCACAGCTGCTTGTTGGTCTGTTTGATCGCTTTCATGCCCTTGTTGATGGCATCCTGATGCGATCCGGAAAAAGCCGTATAGACCAATTCGCCAACGTAGGGGTGGCGCTCGGCGATCCTCAGCTGATTGCAATGCTCATAAACGCCTTTGATGCGGTTGATATCCGAGCAGTCAAGCTCAGGGTCGACGCCTTGGGTGAACATGTTGAGCGCAAGTGTGACGATATCGACATTGCCGGTGCGCTCGCCGTTGCCAAAGAGCGTGCCTTCAACGCGGTCAGCGCCTGCCATCAGGCCCATTTCGGTCGCGGCGATGCCGGTGCCGCGGTCATTGTGCGGGTGGAGCGAGATGAGGATATTCTCGCGATTGTCCAAGTTGCGGCCCATCCATTCAATCATGTCGGCATAGATATTGGGCGTCGACATTTCGACGGTGGCCGGCAGGTTGAGGATGAACTTGTTGTCGGCCGACGGCTTGATGATTTCCGTGACCGCATTGGAAATTTCCAGCGCCACTTCCAATTCTGTGCCGGTGAAGCTTTCTGGCGAATATTCAAAGCGGAACCCGCCTCCGGCCTTCGCCGCCATGTCGGTGATCATCTTGGCAGCATCGCAGGCGATCTGTTTGACGCCCTTCACATCCTTGCCGAAGACGACGCGGCGCTGCAATTCGGAGGTTGAATTGTAGAAATGGATGATCGGATTTTTCGCGCCCTTGAGCGCTTCAAATGTGCGGGTGATCAATTCAGGGCGGCACTGGACCAGCACCTGCAGCGAGACATTATCGGGCACGCCGCCTTCTTCAATGCACCAGCGGGCAAAGTCAAAATCGGTCTGCGAAGCGGAAGGAAAACCGATCTCGATTTCCTTGAAGCCCATATCGAGGAGCAGGCGGAACATACGCTCCTTGCGCTCCTGGCCCATTGGGTCGATCAGCGCCTGATTGCCATCACGCAGATCCACCGAGCACCAGACCGGCGCTTTGGTGATCTGTTTGGATGGCCATTGGCGATTGGGCAGGTCGATCTGCGGGTAGGGCTGATATTTTTGCGCAGCGGAAGGCATGCCATGGTGTCCCGTTTGCGGAGCGGCGGCGTGCGGCGTGTATGTATGTGCGGTCATGTTTTGGGTCCCAAGAGCGCTCTGTGCGAGACCATCGGCCTTCAAGACAGAATGCGCCCGTTCATTGGCGTTGGATTTTCGGTTTGTAAAGGGAGCCAGCGGGCCTAACCCGCATTCGACCGCCGGACGCTCCCGTTACCGGGCCCGACGGCCGCAGATAAGCAGAAGCAGCGCGTTATGGGAAGCGCGGGTCTGGCGGCAGGCTTCTGCGTGAGTTGGCGTGGTGATCATGGGAGAAGAGATAGCGGAGATGGGGGCGGGGTGCAAGCATTCCACAACGCCAGCATTAAGCTGTTTATATAGGCGATAGGGAGAGTAGCGCTAATTCTAGGCAGTTGGCGTTCCGCTGACAACTCTTTGGCTCATCCTTGCTTCCGCGCGCGCATGGCACCGATGATACCGGTTATGGCGGGGAAGAGGAGGTGGGCGGCATTTTGGGTGGAGAAGGGGTTGGCGAAGCCGCTTTTCAACTCGTTTTCAAGGGCGTCAGCGCTGAGCTTGCGCATTTCGTCGGCAAATTCCAGTTCCGGACCTGGCCTGGAGAGCAAGGCTGCGGCGAACAGGATCATAGCGATAACGATGTTGAAAATCCCAAGGCCGACGGGCGTCAAGACCGGACCCCATTGGGCAAGAAGCCACGCGTACAGGCCAATGTTGAGGAATGCCAGCGCCATGATGAGCAGCGCGCCGGCAAGCGCCAACAAGCCGGCTTTGCGCAGCCCTGCATTCAGCCGAATCTGAGCTGCGATAAGCTCGGCGCGAAGATAGAGGCGGGCGCTTTTGGCAGTCGTGTGCATGTTCATGACAGGTCCCTTACTTTGCGGTCAGACGGCCGATAAGAATGCCGAGCGCTATTGCCCCCGCGACAGTGGCTTTGGGGTGATCGGCGACCGTCTGCTCGGCGTCGTCCAGCATGTCCTGGACCATGCGGTTCAATTCGGTCATCTGCCGTTCGATCATATTGCCAGTCGGCTCGTCGTTTGGCGGTGCTGGCGCTTCGGGTTCCTTTGCAACATTGCGCAGGCTTTCAAATTCCGAGCGCAGAGCCTCAAGCTCTTCGCGCGTTGTTTTTCGGCGGGTCATGACATTCTCCCGTTGAGCGAACCCATGCTTTCCTAGACCGTTACACGAAACAGGCTTTGATCTCGAACAATGACGGGCGGATCTTTGCGGAGGAGATTTGCACGTCTGTTTGACGGGTCTCATCATGGTTCAAGCCGTACAGGATGCCTATTGGTCGGCAGAAGCCGGGACTTTGTTTGTGACACTGCAAAGTGGCGCGAGGGGGTTGACTGCGGCGGAAGCGGCGCGGCGCCTTAATGCTGACGGGCCCAATGTCATGCAACATGGCGCCGTGCCAGGTCCGCTCCGCCTGCTTTTGCGCCAGTTTGAAAGTCCGCTGGTTCTTGTGCTTGTCTTTGGAGCTATTCTTTCGCTGGTGTTGCGGCAGTGGGCGGATTCGGCAATTGTCCTGATTATCGTCTTGGCCAGCGCGCTTTTCAGCTTTCAACAGGAATACAGAGCATCGAGCGCCCTTGCAGATTTGCGCAAGCGGCTGGCGCTGAAATCGAAAGTGATACGGGGTGGGACGACAGTTACAGTTTCGGCGGCGGCGATTGTGCCGGGAGATGTCTTGCAGCTGTCTGCCGGCGCGTTGATCGCAGCCGATGGCGTTGTGCTGAAGGCCAGTGATTTCCTGGTGACGGAGGCAACTTTGACCGGCGAATCGATGCCGGTTGAAAAGCGGCCAGGACTTGCGCCGGCCGCGGCATCGCTTAGTCAAAGATTGAACTGTGTCTTTGCCGGGACCTCAGTGCGCAGCGGGTTTGCCGATGTCCTTGTGGTCAGGACGCGGAAAGAGACCGAGCTTGGAAAAGTCGAACAGTCGATGGAAGGTGCAGAGCCCGAAACCGGCTTCGAAAGAGGCGTGCGCCAATTCGGCAATTTGCTGATCCGGATCATGATCATTCTGGTGCTGGCAGTATTGGCGACGAGCTATGCGATGGGCCGGCCTGTGATTGAATCGCTGCTTTTTGCTGTCGCGCTGGCAGTCGGCATGACGCCCGAGCTTTTGCCGGCCATTATTACAGTCACGCTTTCCAAGGGCGCGAGCGCGATGGCGGCGGATGGCGTGATCGTGCGGCGTCTGTCAGCGCTCGAAAACCTCGGCGGCATGGACATATTGTGCACAGACAAAACAGGTACGCTGACTGAAGGCACGGTGAAGCTGGCGGACGCCGTTGATCTCGATGCCAAGCCGTCTGGCGAAGTGTTGCGTCTCGGATATCTCAATGCCGCGTTTGAGACAGGTATCGAAAACCCGCTTGATACGGCGATTTGCGAGGCAGGCAAAGCGGCAGACCTCTCACTCAAGGACTATGTGAAGGTTGACGAGATCCCTTTTGATTTTGTGCGCAAGCGGCTGACGATTGTTGTTGCCGACAAGGCGTCGGCGAAGACCAATCTGATCGTCACAAAAGGTTCGTTCAAGGCGGTGGTTGACGTTTGTTCGGATTATCAGGGCGCAGTTGGTGTGTTATCGCTGGATGCTGCCGCGCGCAAAAAGTTCTCGGACCTTCTGGATGCCAAAGGCGTGGAAGGTTTCCGCGTGCTGGCACTTGCGACGAAGCAATCAGAACCACAGCCTGACTATACGCTCGAACATGAGCGCGGCATGACGCTGGCGGGGTTGTTGCTGTTTGCCGATCCGCCGAAATCCGACGCCGCGAAAGCTGTCGCCGATCTTGCGTCGCTGGGCGTCAAACTCAAAATCATCACCGGCGACAACCGTGAGGTGGCTAGCCATGTCGCCAAGGCGATCGGCGTCCATGCGCACATCGCGCTGAGCGGGCCAGAGATTGCACTGATGAAGGATGAGGCGCTTTCACACAAAGCCGAAAGAGCGGGGCTGTTCTATGAGATCGACCCGCAGCAGAAAGAGCGCATAATTCTGGCGCTGCAAAAGCGCGGGCACAGTGTCGGCTACATGGGCGACGGCATCAACGACGCCCCGGCGCTGCACGCTGCCGATGTCGGTATATCGGTGGATCAGGCTGTCGATGTGGCTCGCCAGAGCGCCGACATTGTCCTGCTCAAGCGCGATCTTGGTGTGCTGCGCACTGGGATTGAGAGTGGTCGCAGGACATTTGCCAACACGCGCAAGTACATCGCCATTACCACGAGCGCCAATTTCGGCAACATGGTGAGCATGGCCATTGCCACGCCGTTTTTGCCGTTTCTGCCGCTTTTGGCCAAGCAGATCCTTCTGAACAATTTCCTCTCGGACATCCCATCGGTTGCCATCTCGACTGACAATGTCGATCCCGAGGTGACAAAGGGAGCTGAGCAATGGGATATAGCGGGGTTGAAACGGTACATGGTGGTTTTCGGGCTGGTGAGCTCTGTGTTCGACCTTTTGGCTTTTGCCCTGTTGCTGCGGTTCTTTTCCGCTGGCGAGGCTGAATTCCAAACCGCATGGTTTGTCGTCTCGCTCTTGACCGAGACGAGCGTTGTGCTTGTCCAACGCACTACGCGGCCGGTCTATAGCAGCAGACCCGGAAGAGGTCTCCTGGTGTTGTCAATCACGATTTCGATATTGGCGGTGATTTTGCCCTATATCAGTCCGGTCGCCCGGCTGTTCGGATTTGTGCCCCTGCCGACGTCGGTTACAATGGCGCTAATCGGCCTCGCCTTTTCGTATGTGGTGACAACGGAAATTGCCAAATATGCGTTCCGCAGCTTTGAGGCCCTGGGCCTGCGGCGACGGACACGCGGTTGATAGCCCGTTGCCCGAGCCTTTGAGTTACAGGTCCGCCCAGCGCTCGTGATGACGTTACCTTGCCGTTTACCGCCCCTCGCGCCACCAGGTTGCGGCGAACGCGGACAGGAGCAGCGCCAGCCCGATCAGCCCTCCGAACAGGGGCAACCTGTTGATGCCGAGGAGTTCGGTTTCATTGGTGCGGCGCAGGCCTATCCAGTTGGGGCCGGCGGTTTCGGCTGTGGCGGTGACGGGGATGATGTCCGGCAGGGTGACGCCCACGCTTTTGGGATTGAGGCGGCGGATGGAGCCATTGGTGGCATCGGTCAGGGGTTTGAGGACGGCATCGGTGGAGATGATGGACTTGAATTCCGGCGCATCAAGCGGGCCGGCATGGACCAGGGCTGACATGTCGCCGTTGGCAATCTGGAAAAGTCCGATCTCGGTTGTCTTGAGGCGGCCCTTGAACAGGCCGGGTTCGCTCTCGGTCAGCTGAACAGCCTGCTTTTGGCCCGATGGGGACGTGACATCGGCCTGCGGCACTTCTTTGCTCATCGACTGGCGGATGATTTCGACAGCGTTGCCCGAAGAGACGGCGGTGAGCGCCTCTTCTTCGAGTTCAGGCTCAGCCATCAGCCAATGGGCCATGCGCCGGTAGAGCGCCACATCCGGGCCGCCGCCTTCAAAGCCGCGCGCCCAGAGCCACCCTTGATCGGACAGCAGCTGGCCGACGCGGCCCTTGCCCTTGCGATCCAAAATCAGCAGCGGCTTGTCGTCTGGGCCCTTCATGATGACATTGCCCTCAGGCTCTGCAACATCAACGATGCGGAACCAGCGGCCCCAGGCGGGCGGCTCGGAGGCGGAGCCTTCAAGGCCGCGTGTGACCGGGTGGCGTTTGCCGTCGTCCGTCAGGCGCGGGAAGAACGCCTGCTCGGTGATACCGCCTGCAGGAAGCGCGGCAAGCGCGGGTTCCAGCGGCGTGCCGGCGATCGAGGCATCGCCGGCAAATTCGGGGCCGGCGGCAACCAGCAGCGCGCCGCCGTCTTCGACGTATTTGGCGATGTAATCATAGTAGAGGATCGGCAGCACATCGCGGTGCTGGTAGCGGTCGAAGATGATGAGATCAAAATCATTGATCTTGTCGACGAACAATTCGCGCGTCGGAAAGGCGATAAGCGACAGTTCGTTGATCGGCGTGCCGTCCTGCTTTTCGGGAGGGCGCAAAATGGTGAAATGGATCAGGTCAACGGCGCCATCGGACTTGAGCAAATTGCGCCAGGTGCGCTCGCCCGCATGCGGTTCGCCGGAGACGAGAAGCACGCGCAGGTTTTCGCGGATGCCGTCAATGTTGGCAACGGCCGAATTGTTGGAGGGTGTCACTTCGCCTTCAAGCGGCTCGGCGGCAAGTTCGAGAATATTGTTGCCGGCGCGGTCGATCTCGATGTCGAGCGTGGCAATCTGGCCGGCAATTGCGGTTTCTTCGCGCAAGAGTTCGCCATTGAGGAGGACACGCACGGAAACCGGCGTGCCGGGGGCGGCGCCGTCGTCATCAATCCTGTAGGCGAAGCGAAGCGGTTTTCCGGTGATGCCGAATTTCGGCGCTTCGATCATGCGGATGACGCGGTCCTTTTCGCCCTCGCGGCCGGACAACAGCACGTGGACCGGTGCATTGAAGCCAAAGGCCTGGGCGGGGTCAGCTGGCACATCATGAGCCTGACCATCGGTGAGCAAGATTGCGCCGCCGACGCGCGAGGGCGGCACATCGGACAGGACTGAATTGACGGCTTCGATCAGGCGTGTGGATGTTTGCGCGCCTTCTTCAGTTTCTTCACCGGCATTGACGATGCGCACGTCAAACTCGGGAAAACGCGCCAAGCGTTCTTTCAGGCTTTCGAGCGCTGCGGCGGTTTCTGAAGTGCGCTCGCCAAAGGCCTGGCTCTGACTCTTGTCAACGACAACGGCAACAGTGCTTTTGAGCGGGGCGCGGTCTTCGGCCTGCAACACAGGGTTGGCCAGACCGGCAACCAGGGCCGCGCCAGCAATGGTCCGCAAGATCGCGCCGCGCTTGCGCTGAAAAAGCGCCATACCCGCAAGGCCAGCCAACGCAACGCCTGCCGCGCCAATGGCGGGCCAGGGAAGAAGCGGGTCAAATACAAGCGAAAAGATCATTGGCCAAGTCGCTCCAGCAGGCTGGGGACATGAACCTGATCGGATTTGTAATTGCCGGTGAGCATATACATCATGATGTTGACGCCTGCGCGCATGGCCAGAATGCGCTGCTCGGCATCGTCGGGTTCGGTCGGGTAGAGCGGCGCGCCGTCCTCGCTGAAGGCCCATGCGGCGGCGAAATCATTGCCCGTGATCAGGATCGGCGACACGCCATCGCCGGTGCGCACCGGGCGGTCGGCCCGCGAAACGGTGTCCAGCGCCTGTTCAACCCAGAGCGGCGAGCCGCGATAGCGCCCAGGAAAGTCCTTCAGCAAAAAGAACGACTTGGTCAAAACATGATCATCCGGCACCGGCTCAAGCGGCGGAACGTTCATCGTGTCCAGAATATCGCGCAGGCGCTGGTTGGCGGGTGAGGAATCGGTTTCCAGAGAAAAGTCGGCCGCGCCCTGATCGGCCGTGTCAAAGAGCACTGTGCCGCCGCCCTGCATATAGGCGTCAATGCGCGCAAGTGCCTTGGCGGAGGGCATCGGCGCATTCGGCTCGATGCGCCAGTAAAGCATCGGGTAAAAGGCAAGCTCGTCCGCCTCTGCGTCAATACCGACGGGATCTGCAGGTTCGAGCGTCGTCTTTTCGGTGAGAAAATAAGTCAGGCCCTGCAGCCCTTCCTGCGCAATGCGGTCGGCGTCGGCATTGCCGGTTTTGACGTAGGCAAGGCGGGTGACGGAGATGGCGTTGATCGCCTCCTCGTCGCCGGGGCGGGCGTCATTTTCCTGCGCGAGTGTCTGATGCGGCATGGCGACCATGAAAAGCGCAAGGGCGGCCAGCCCGGCAACGGCAGTGCGGGCAAGCGCCGGGCGGCGGTTCATGAAAAGCATGGCAAGACTGTCCAGCATCAGGAGGAGCGCGGCGCCGGCAAGCAGCCAGCCCTTGAGTGACCGGTTTTCGCCGGAGACATAGGCGCGGGACTCCACGCCCACGCCCAGTTCCGGCGTGCGGGCGGTTTCAAGCACCGCGCCGGTTTTCAGGATGTTCAGTGCCACTGCGCCTTCATCAGAACCATAAAGGCCGGGCGGGTTTTCAAGCGTGACCGCAGGGGCCGCCGCCGGATCGAGTTTCAGCGGTTTCGCCCCAGCGGGCGCTGGACCAATGGCACCATCGGCGGCGATGATTTTCCAGGGCTTCAACGCTGCAGCGGTTGCGGTATTTCCAGCGCCGCCGCCGGTTGAGAGCTGGATGGTCTGGCGCAGCATGTCGACGAAAGCGCCGGAGATCGGCAGGTTCGACCATGTTGCCTGCGGCGCGACATGGAACAGAACGATGCGGCCGCGGCCACGGTCGGCGGCGGTGACCAGCGGTGTTCCATCGGTCAAACTGGCCCAGGTGCGGGCGGCAAGGTCGGCATCCGGCTCGGCCAAAACCTGGCGGGTAACCGTTACATCACGCGGGGGAGTGAGCGCTGCGAAGGGTCCGGATTTGGAGAATTCGCCAACCGGCTGCGGTTCGGTCCATGACATGGAGCCGCCCAGCGCGCGCTCGCCCTGCCGCAATGTCACGGGCAAAAAATCATCGCCTTCAGAGGCCGCCAATCGCGGCCCGGCAAAACGGATGAGCACGCCGCCCCGGGCAATGAAATCGCGCAAGGGCTGGGTGGCTGCTTGCGGAATCGCACCGGTGTCGGCCATGATGATCACCGAAGGGCGGCTTTCCAGCACTTCGGTGACGGCCGAGCCCGTGTCGGCATTCTTGGGCAAAACGATATCGGCGAACGGCTCTATGGCTTTGCGGATGTAATAGAGTGGTGAGAGCAACGGCTGGGCTTGATCTGCCTCGGCTCCGGAAATGAGCGCGACCCGGCGGCGCTTCAAATTGCCGTCGAGCACAAAGGTGGATGCAGCGAGGCGCGCGCTTTCGATGGTAACGGACTGGATGTCATTGCGCAGCTCGAACGGGGCTTCGAGTTTGGCAATAACGGACTGGCCGCTGTCAGCGACCGTCTCGCCGACGCGCCGGCCACGCCCGTCAAATGCGGCGATCGTCAGCGGGCCGGACGCGCCGTAGCGGGCGATCTCAATATCAAGCGTTTCTGAGGAATTGGTAATCGATGCGACAGCCGCAAAAGGCAGCGGCCCGGGCGCGAACCAGAGGAAACCTGCAAGGCCCGAACTGTCGAGTGGCTTGAAGGCTTCGCCGTCTTTGGCATCAGCTACTCCATCAGACAGTAACGCCAGCGTCGCGCCTGAGCCTGAACCCAAAGTCTGGGCTAGGCGGGCGATGGCAGCTGCGCGGTCCGCAACAACAGGCTGGGTGACAATGGTGGCCAGCACCGTTCGTGCAGTGGCTGCATCAAACGGACCGGTCTCAGCCGATGGCAAGGCGGCGGTTGCCGCGATGTAGACCGTGCGGCCTGATTGATCGGCTTCATCAATCAGGCTGTTTGCGGTGCGCAACTGGTCTTCGGCAAGCCGCTGTGAGGGCCAGCCATTGTCGACCATGATCGCCAGCGGGCCAGAACCGCTGGCAAGGCGCGTCACGGGATTCATCACCGGATCGGCCAGCGCCAGAATAATCAGCCCTGCCAGGGCAAGACGCAAAAGAAGCAGCCACCACGGCATCTTGCGCGGGGTGACTTCGCTTTTGAGCACCATGGCAAGGATTTTGAGCGGCGGAAATGTTTCGACATCCGGGCGCGGAGGTGTGACGCGCAGCAGCCACCAGATGATCGGCAAAAGGACAAGGCCGCCCAGAACCAGCGGCGACCCGAAAGCGATGGACATGAGGCCGCTCATGCCATTGACCCTTGCAGCGAGGGCACGGAAAAGGCGGCATGCAGCTTGACCAAGGCGGCGGTGGCCGGGTCGCTGGTGCGGCTGACGGTGTAGGTCCAACCACGTCGGCGCGCAGCGGCGGAAAGAATCTCGCGGCGGGCCTGGAACGCTGCTTTGTACAATTCGGCTACGGTTTCGGCGCGTCCGGCAGACAGACGATCACCGGTTTCCGGGTCGCGGAATTCGGTGTGGCCGGCATAGGGGAAGTCTTCTTCGACCGGATCGCACACTTCAACCAGATGTCCGCGCATGCCGCGCGCGAACAGCGGTTCAATGCGGGCCAAAAGATCATCCGCCGGTTCAGCAAAATCGGTGGCGATGATGATTTCGGAAAAGCGGCGGGCCGCATCAAATGCAGGGATCTCAGATTCGGGCTTGGCGTTTGCCAGCCGCATGGCGAGCCGCGCCGCGCCGTCGCGCGCCGAAAAAGGGTTGGCAACGCCGGGCCAGGCAATGCGCTCGCCGGAACGCGAGAGAAGCTCAGCCAACGCGAGAATGATCAACAGCGCCCGATCGGCCTTGGATGCGCGGGCCAACTTTGAGCGGAACTGCATGGAGGGCGAGCCATCGGCCCAGAGCCAGACTGTGTGCGCGGCGTCCCATTCTTTCTCGCGCACATACGAGGAATCGTCACGGGCCGAGCGGCGCCAATCGATGATCTGTGCCGGTTCTCCGCTCATATGCGGGCGAAATTGCCAGAAACGCTCGCCCGAGCCGCGCATGCGCCGGCCATGCCAGCCGGAAATGACAGTGGCGGCAATGCGCTGCGCTTCGACCAGCAAATCCGGAATGGCAGCAGCGCGGCTGCGCGCATCGCCAAGTATGGCGGCGGGATTTGAGGCTTCGGCGATCTGGCCGAGTGTTGCCATCAGGCGACAGCCTTGACGAGCCGGGCAACGACATCGCGCACGGACAAGCCGTCGGCGCGGGCGGCGAATGTCAGCGCCATGCGGTGCTGCAATACCGGTTCTGCCAGAGCGCGCACATCATCGACCGATGGCGCCAGGCGGCCATCATAGAGCGCGCGGGCGCGGGCACAGAGCATCAAAGCCTGACCGGCGCGCGGGCCCGGTCCCCAGGACACTTGCGCCGCCGTTTCCTTGTCTGTTGTATCGGGGCGGGCGGAGCGGACAAGATTGAGGATGGCCTCCACCACCGTTTCAGGCACCGGCATGGAGCGCACCAGCGACTGCATGGCCTGCAAGCGCTTGGCATCAATGACGGCAGATATCGAGGTGGTGCCAGTACCGGTGGTTTCGATCAAAATGCGCCGCTCGGCATCAACTTCAGGATAGTTGACATCAATCTGCATCAGAAATCGGTCGAGCTGGGCTTCCGGCAGCGGATAGGTGCCTTCCTGCTCCAGCGGATTTTGCGTGGCGAGCACATGGAAGGGGCGCGGCAGATCATGGCGCTCGCCCGCGACCGTCACATGATATTCCTGCATCGCCTGCAGCAGCGCAGACTGGGTGCGCGGCGAAGCGCGGTTGATTTCGTCTGCCATCAAGAGCTGGGCAAACACCGGGCCTTTGATGAAGCGGAACGAGCGCTTGCCGTCTGCCGCCTGATCCATGACTTCCGAGCCGATGATGTCGGCGGGCATCAGGTCGGGTGTGAACTGGACGCGGCGTTCGGCCAGGCCCAGCACCGAACCGAGTGTTTCAACCAGCTTGGTTTTGGCAAGGCCGGGAACGCCGACAAGCAGCGCATGGCCGCCGGCAAGGATGGCGACGAGCGAGCGCTCGACCACATCTTCCTGCCCGAAAATCTGTCTGGCAACAGCGGTGCGGACAAGTTGCAGATCGCCTTGCGCTTTCTCGGCCATGGCAATCATGGTTTTTGCGTCCGCAGCCGTGTTCATGGTGTTCATGGTCAACCTCGTTTGGCGGCTTGCCGCTGATTCGTTTTCGCTGCAGCGTTCCTTATGAACCTAAATCACCGGGCAGACATGACAAGCGCGGCAAGAGTGACTATTTCGTGACATGATGAATGCAAAGTCCGGAACCGAGGCGAAACAGGCGGTAGAAGCAGGCAGCGGCATGGCCGGGCTGCAGGCATTGGTGTCGCGCGCCCATGAGGGCGGCAAAGGGCTGCCGCCGGTTGATAAATGGAATCCGCCGTTTTGTGGCGATATCGACATGGAAATCCGTGCTGATGGCACATGGTTTTACATGGGCACACCCATTGGCCGCGCGCCGCTGGTGCGGCTTTTCTCAACAGTGCTGCGCAAGGATGAAGACGGCAGGACCTATCTGGTCACACCTGTGGAAAAGGTCGGCATCCGGATCGAGGATGCGCCGTTTCTGGCGGTCGAGATGGCAGTATCGGAAACCGGGAATGGTCCGGGCCTGACTTTCCGCACCAATGTCGGCGATATCGTGGAGGCCAATGCGGACCATCCGCTGCGGTTTGAAATCGAGCCGCAGACCGGTGGGCTGAAACCCTATTTGCGTGTGCGCGGACGCTTGGAAGCGCTCGTCTCGCGGCCAGTCATGTATGATCTGGTAGCGCGCGGCGAGACGATCAATCTCGATGGCACGGACTGGTTTGCGGTGCGTTCGGGGAAAAGCATTTTTGCCATCATTGAAGCGCGCAAGCTTGAGGAGCTTTCACTTTGAGCGCCTTTACGGCCGAGGATTTTCGTCTGCGGGCGCTTGGTCATCTGCCGGTTGCGGATCTGTATGGCGATTATGCGCTCAATCCCGGGTTCGAGGACCGGATGAAGGCAGCGCAGTATCAGGATGCGGCGGTGCTGATCGGTTTGCGTGAACAGGATGGCGAGAGCCGGATCATCCTGACGCAGCGCACCGCGCATTTGGCCAAGCACGGCGGGCAGGTGGCTTTTCCCGGCGGCAAGATTGATCCGCAAGATGCCTCGCCTGAAGCAGCGGCGCTGCGCGAAGCGCATGAAGAGATCGGGCTTGACCCGGGCCATGTCGAAATCCTCGGGCGTCTGCCCGATTATCTCACCGGTTCGGGTTACCGGATCAAGCCGGTGCTGGCACTGGTTTCGACGGATGCTGTTTTCATGCCCAATCCCGATGAGGTGGAAGCCGTCTTCGAGGTGCCGGTTTCGTTTTTGATGACGCTCGACAATTACCAGCGCGAAAGCCGGGTCTGGCAAGGCATCGAGCGCCATTTCTACACGATGCATTATGGCAACCGGTTTATCTGGGGCGTGACTGCGGGGATTATCCGGATGATGCATGAGAGGCTGTACAGATGAACGTTGAGGCGACAATTGAAGGCGCGGCATTCTTGCAGTCCAAGTCAGTTCAAAACCTGCTTGCACTGTTGAACAATGATGGCGAAGAAGCCCGCATTGCCGGCGGTGCCGTGCGCAACGCGCTGATCGGGCAAAAGGTCGTGGATGTGGATGTGGCGACAACCGCGCTGCCGGCAGAGGTGATGCGCAGGGCAGGGGAGGCCGGATACCGTTGCGTTCCGACCGGGATCGACCACGGCACGGTGACAGTCATAATCGAGGGCGAACCCTTTGAAGTGACGACGTTGCGGGCGGACAGCGGCCATGACGGGCGGCGGGCGCAAGTCTCATTCGGGCGCGACTGGACAGTGGATGCCGAGCGGCGCGATTTCTCGATCAACGGGCTTTATGCGGCGGCGGACGGCACCGTCATCGATCTTGTGGGCGGCTTGAACGACATCGAGACGCGCACGGTCCGGTTTATCGGCGATGCTGCGGCGCGCATCGAAGAAGACTATCTGCGGGTGCTGCGGTTTTTCCGGTTTTTTGCCTGGTATGGCCACGGCCGGCCCGACGCAGAGGCTATCCGGGCTATCGTAAGGCTCAAGGATGGCATCAAGGGGCTGAGCGCCGAGCGGGTCTGGTCTGAATTGAAGAAACTGCTCAGCGCGCCCGACCCGTCACGGGCGCTGTTATGGATGCGCCAGAGTGGCGTACTGACCGATGTGCTGCCCGAAAGCGGCAAATGGGGTATCGACCTCATCCACGCTTTGGTGCGTTCCGAAAAGGAGCAGGGTTGGCCTGTGGATGCGCTGCTGAGACTTGAAGCGATTGTGCCGCCTTATGATACGCGCATGAAGGAGCTTGCCGAGCGGCTGCGCCTGTCAAAGGTCGAAGCGGCGCGGCTTCTTGCCTGGGCGCAATCGGGCGAAGCGAAGACCGAGCGGACCGACAAGGTTTTGGCACTGGAGCTTTACCGCGGCGAGCCGCAGGGCTTGATCGACAAGATCAAGCTTGCTCTGGCTACGGCCACGGAAAAGCAGGATGCAAAAGCGATTGGTGCATTGTTGCGCCAGCTTGCCTTTGCCGAGACTTGGCAAAAGCCGGTGTTCCCGCTGAGCGGCATCGACATGCTGACCGGCGGCATGGATGCAGGCCCGGAAGTCGGGCGGCGGCTCAAGCAGCTGGAAGAAAAATGGGTGGCGTCCGGGTTTGAATTGACCAAGGCGCAATTGCTGGATTCTTGACATAGTGGCTACTGGTGGCTACTTTTTGCCAATGACCCAATTGTCGATCAAGCAGGCCAAAGATCAATTGTCGGAACTTGGGCGCCGTGCTGAAGCAGGCGAGACCTTTGTCGTGACGCGTCACGGCAAGCCATCATTCGATATTGTGCCTCACAAGAAGAAGGGCGGCGTTGATTACGAAGCGGGAAAGCGCTTTTTAGAAAGCCGTGGCATCAAAGATCCTTTTCCCTACATCGCTGATGATTTCGACGATCCATTGCCGGAAGATTTTTTGCTGAAGCCGTTGCCGTGAAATGCAGCTTTTGATTGATACCCACATATTTATCGGATTTGCGCGAGACACGCTCGATGCGACGCATCCGAGACTGGCGTGGCATGTCAAAAACAAAGAAAATTCTTGCTCGTTGAGCATCGCCAGTATTTGGGAAATTGCGATCAAGACCCGATTGGGAAAACTTGATGCGGGTCTGCCGCCCGACGAAATAGTGGAATTTTGCAAATCAGCGGAAATTCAACTGCTTCCGATCAGCGCCGCGCACGCCACCGAGCTTTTACTCCCCGAACCGCTCACGCGTGATCCGTTCGACCGCATGCTTTTGGCGCAATGCGCTGTGGAGAATATGAAACTGGTGACAATTGACCGGCTGATGGCTGGCCATCCGCTGGTCCTCTCTGCTTAAGGCTTCATGGCCAGCGCACTGTTGGCGGCATTGATGACAGGATTGAATCGACATTGCCGCCGGTCTTCAGGCCGAATATCGTGCCGCGGTCATAGAGCAGGTTGAATTCGACATAGCGGCCGCGGCGGATGAGCTGCTCATCGCGGTCTTCGACCGTCCAAGGCTTGTTGAAATTCTTGCGCACGATGTGCGGATAGACGACGTTCAGTGTGCGCCCAACATCCTGGGTGAAGGCGAAATCGCCTTCCCAGCCGCCGTTATTTTCCGGAGTGCGCAGCCAGTCATAGAAAATGCCGCCAATGCCGCGCGGCTCGCCCCGGTGCGGCAGATAGAAATACTCGTCGCACCAGGATTTGTAGCGCTGGTAATCGGCGACGCGGTGGCGGTCGCAGACGAATTTCATCGCCTTGTGGAACGCGAGCGTATCCGGATCGCTCTGCGTGCGCCGAGCGTCCAGCACAGGCGTCAAATCCGCGCCGCCACCGAACCATTGGCTGGAGGTGACCACCATGCGGGTATTCATATGCACGGCAGGGACATGCGGATTTTGCGGATGGATGATCAGCGAAATTCCGGAGGCCCAGAAGCCGGGGTTTTGTTCCGCACCGGGAATTTGCTTGCGGAATTCTTCGGAAAATTCGCCGTGGACCGTGGACGTATGGACGCCTGCCTTTTCAAAGACGCGGCCGCGCAGGACTGACATTGTGCCG
Source organism: Rhizobiaceae bacterium (assembly GCA_049696015.1). Taxonomy (GTDB): domain Bacteria; phylum Pseudomonadota; class Alphaproteobacteria; order Rhizobiales; family Rhizobiaceae; genus JANMEX01. The sequence goes on from JBAVTG010000187.1 coordinate 18,964, forward strand.
CCGCCGCCCTGACCGCCCGGTCGCTTCCACGGTGTGCGTTCGAACCGGCCGGCCGGGCGCTCGGACAGGGGGCCAGCCAATTCATCTTCGAGCCGCTCCAGCGTAACGCAAATTGTGTCGCGCAACTGCTCGAACCAGAGTTTGGCGCGGCCCATCTTGTCCTCGATGTTATCGGGCAGGACGTTGGGCAGGTTCGGTTTTTCCATTCAGGCTTCCCCCGATTCGGATGCGGGTCCGATTCGATGCGTTCCTATCAGGAATCACCATCGCAAACCAAGCCGCTGGACGGGTTCAAACTGCGTTTTGAAGCTGACGCAACGCCTCGGCCGCGATGATGCCGACAGCGACAGCAAGGTTGAGGGAGCGGCGCCCTTCAAGCAAGGGGATGGTGATCCTCGCATCCGCAGCTTCATGGACAAAGGCCGGAACGCCAGCGCTCTCGCGGCCAAACAGGAGCCTATCCCCAGGACGGAAGGTGAAATCCGTGTATGGCATGCTTGATTTGGTCGTTGCCAATATGAGCCGATGGCCGGTTTGCAGGCGGGCTTGTTCAAATGCGTCCCAGCTGAGATGGCGGGTTAGCGCTGCTTGTTCGATGTAATCCATGCCGGCGCGCTTCATGCGTTTATCTGACAGGTCAAAGCCTGCAGGTTCGATCACATCGACGGCAAGGCCGAAACACGCGGCGGTTCGAATGATATTGCCGGTGTTGCCGGGAATTTCCGGCTGATACAAGGCGATACGCAGGTTGTTTTTCATGGCGGACGCGTTAGCCCCAACGTTGCCCTTGCGCAACAGCAAGGGCAAAATGTCGCCTCCCTGTCAGGAGATGTGCACCTGTGACCTTTCCAAGAATCAAAGCAACCTCTATCAAGATCATCTGTCTTCAACACGAACCGAAAGGAGGCCAATGATGAATTGTTTTTGTTTCCATAGCCTCCGAACTGCCTGGCGCAGTTTCTGACGCGGTTCCTGTTTCGCCACCACACTGACCGGCACGACATGTTGAACCGCGATTGTTGAAATCAATCGTTCGAAAGACATGGCCATGCCTTCCCTTCACTATCTCAAGCGGGACTATCCCGACATTGACACGCACCTGTTGGAGTTACCCCGGCGTTCACGTCTTCCGCTGGTGATATTCCTCGCAACGCACGGCTTGTGGCTTGCCACCAGCTTTGCCGGACTTATGTTTGCCATCAGCGATGCCTATCCGCAGTCCGGGTCCATCGTCGTGGCCAGCCGCACATTGGAACCCTGATCATGTTTGCCTGGTTTGAAAATCTGCTGAACCCGTTTCCGGCCGCAGAGCCGGATGAGCCGCCGAAAACGCTTGTCGCTTTCTGCCTTTACTACACGCGCGGCGCTTGGCCCGCGATTGCGGCGATGGCCGTGTTGACGTCGCTGATCGCGATCATCGAGGTGACGCTGTTCGGCTTTCTCGGCAACGTCGTCGACTGGCTGTCATCGCAGTCGCGCGAGACGTTTCTGGCCAATGAAGGCTGGCGCCTGGCGATGATTTCGCTGGTGGTTCTGGTTGTGCTGCCGGGCGTCTCTTTGCTGCATTCGCTGTTCATGCACCAATCGCTGCTCGGCAACTATCCGATGCGGATCCGCTGGCTGGTGCACCGGTATCTGCTCAATCAATCGATGAGCTTTTATCAGGACGAGTTCGCCGGCCGTGTTGCCACCAAGATGATGCAGACGGCGCTTGCCGTGCGCGAATGCGTCATGAAGGTGCTGGATGTCCTCAACTATGTGATCGTCTATTTCATCGGCGTCCTGGTGCTGATGGCAACGCTCGACTGGCGCTTTACCGTGCCGATGCTGGTCTGGTTGTCGCTTTACATTTTCCTGTTGCGCTTTTTCATCCCGAAACTGCGCAAGGTCGGCGAGCGCCAGGCAGATGCCCGCTCGACCATGACGGGGCGCATCGTTGACAGCTATACAAACATTGCAACAGTCAAACTGTTCTCCCATTCCAAGCGCGAGGAAAGCTATGCGCGCGAAGGCATGACCGAATTTCTCGGCACCGTGCATGCGCAGATGCGCTATGTCACGGTGTTTCACTTCGTGCTTTACGTGATCAACTGCCTGCTTCTCTTTGCCGTTGGCGCGCTTGGCGTCCAGCTTTGGCTTGCCAATGCCATTACGATCGGCGCGGTAGCCGTTCCGGTTTCGCTGGTGCTGCGTCTGCACGGCATGAGCCAGTGGATCATGTGGGAGGTGTCGGCGCTGTTTGAAAACATCGGCACGGTCGAGGATGGCATAACGTCCATTTCCGCGCCGCGTCTGGTGCAGGATGCGCCCGACGCGCCGAAACTTGTCGTGCCGAAGGGCGCTATCGCGTTCAATGACATGACGTTTCATTATGGCAAGGAAAGCGGGATCATCGAAAGGCTGAACCTGAAGATCAAGCCCGGTGAGAAGATCGGCCTGGTTGGACGCTCGGGCGCAGGCAAGTCAACGCTGGTGAATTTGCTGCTGCGTTTCTATGATCTTGAGGGTGGCAGCATCACCATTGACGGGCAGAATATCGCCGCCGTTTCGCAGGATTCGCTGCGCGCCCATATCGGCATGATCACACAGGACACCTCGTTGCTTCACCGCTCGGTGCGCGACAACATCCTCTACGGCCGGCCGGATGCCAGCGAGGCTGACGTTGTCGAGGCTGCAAAGCGCGCCGAGGCTCAGGAGTTCATTGCCAATCTTGCCGATCCGAAAGGACGGACTGGCTATGAAGCCCATGTCGGCGAGCGCGGCGTGAAACTGTCCGGTGGCCAGCGGCAGCGCATCGCCATCGCCCGTGTGATGCTCAAGGATGCGCCGATCCTGATCATGGACGAGGCGACGTCGGCGCTCGATTCGGAAGTGGAGCAGGCGATACAGGAAAACCTGTTCCGGCTGATGGAAGGCAAGACCGTGATCGCCATTGCCCACCGGCTTTCGACGATTGCCGCGCTTGACCGCTTGATCGTTCTGGACAAGGGGCGCATCGTTGAAGATGGCAGCCATGCGCAACTGATCGCCAAGGGCGGCATCTATGCTAACCTTTGGGAGCGTCAGTCTGGAGGGTTCCTCGGGCTTGATGCGGCGGAGGCGGCGGAGTGACCTTCATCTACCGGCTGTTTGAACGCTGGATTGACCCGTTCCGGGTCCTCGATAACCAGCCGGTGCCGGACAAGGCGCCAGCGTTCATCTGGCATTTTGTCCGCCAAGCCAAAGGCGCGTTTGTTGCCTTGCTCATCCTTGGCGGCCTCGTGGCGCTGATGGAGGCGGCCCTGTTCTGGTTTGTCGGGCGGCTGGTTGATCTGCTGACCGCGTTTGACCGGACGGCCGGGTGGAACGGGCTTTTGGCAAGCCACGGGCCGGAACTGGCGGCAATGCTGTTCATTATCCTCATCGCCCGGACGCTCGTCATCGCGTTGTCAGCGCTGGTCGAGGAACAGGCAATCGTTCCCGGCTTTTTCAATTTTGTGCGTTGGCAAGCGCACCGGCGGGTGGCGCGCCAGTCTGTTGCGTTTTTCCAGAATGATTTTGCCGGAAGGCTTGCCACCAAGGTCTGGCAGGCGGGCCAGTCGACGGGCGATTTCATGGTCTCGCTGCTGCAGGTCATCTGGTTCAGCATCGTCTATGCGGTTTCGACGATCGCGCTGGTCGGCAGCCTTGATGTGCGGCTGGCATTGGTCGTGGTGGTATGGCTGATCATTTTCGGGCTGTTGGCGCGGCACTTTTTGCCGCGCGTGCGCAAATCGGCACGGGAAAGCGCTGAGGCTTCCTCGATGGTGCAGGGGCGATTGGTGGATGGCTATTCCAATATCCAGACACTGAAACTGTTCGGCAGCCAGGTGCGTGATGACGCATACATCCGCGATGGCATGGCGCATTTCATTTCCGTCATGATGCCGTTCACACGCGGCCTATCGGGCATCCGCATTTCGCTTGGCATGACAAGCGGCCTGATGATTTCTGCGATTTCAGTGTTAGCAGTTGATTTGTGGATGCAAGGGGCTGTGTCGACCGGCGGCATTGCTTTCACGCTCGGTCTGGTGCTGCGCCTCAACATGTTGCTCGGGCGGATGATGACGCAGTTGAACAGCCTGCTTCGCAACTATGGCACCATCCAGAATTCGATGGAAACGGTGGCCAAGGCGCAGCAGGTGCCGGACGTTGCCGATGCGCCAGCGATCGTGCCCGGACCCGGCGATATCCGTTTTGAGCATTTGCGGTTTAACTACGGCAAAGACAGCGGGTTGTTTGAAGACCTCAATCTTCACATCCGGCCCGGCGAAAAGGTCGGGCTGGTCGGTCACTCCGGTGCGGGCAAGTCGACTCTGGTCAATCTGCTATTGCGGTTTCACGATGTCGAGGGCGGTGTGATCCGCATCGACGGGCAGGACATTTCCAAAGTGACTCAGGATTCACTGCGCTCGGAAATCGGCATGGTCACGCAAGATACCTCGCTCTTGCATCGCTCGGTGCGTGAGAACATCGTCTATGGCCGCCCCGATGCCAGCGAGGCGCAGTTGATTGAGGCATCCAAACGCGCCGAGGCGCATGATTTTATCGCGGCGCTTGCCGATCCGAACGGGCGCACCGGTTATGACGCGCATGTCGGCGAGCGGGGCGTCAAATTGTCGGGCGGCCAGCGCCAGCGCGTTGCCATTGCGCGCGTCATGCTCAAGGACGCGCCGATCCTGATCCTGGATGAGGCGACATCGGCGCTCGATTCGGAAATTGAGGCAGCTATTCAGGACAATCTCTACCGGTTGATGGAGGGCAAAACCGTCATTGCGATCGCACACAGGCTGTCGACCATTGCGGCGCTGGACCGGCTGATCGTGCTTGATCAGGGCCGCATTCTGGAAGACGGAACCCATGGAGAACTGGTGGCAAAGGGCGGAATATATGCACGCCTGTGGCATCGCCAGTCCGGCGGGTTTTTGGGCCTGGATGGCTAGGAAAAGCGCCCGTAAACTGCCTTCCGTGCGGCATGAACGCGCAAATGGCCAATTAATCCGCGACATAGTGCCGTCACCGGCCTGCCAATACTTGCAAAGGGGCGCATGCGCGGCTAGAGCCAAAACGATTGTCGGGGGATTCCGCCTTGCCGGCCCGTTTTTGTCGGCCAGCGTTTCGCGGAAATCTTCTGGTAAAAAGAATTGACAAGGATTGGTCCCGTGAGCGCACACGACACAAGTGAACCCAGCCGCCGTGATTTCCTTTACGTGGCCACCGGCATGGCCGGCGTGGTTGGCGCGGCCGGCGCGATTTGGCCGTTTATCGACCAGATGAAGCCGGATGCTTCGATGCGGGCGCTGTCATCTGTTGAAGTTGACATTTCGAGCCTTGAGCCCGGCATGTCGCTTGTCGTCAAATGGCGCGGCAAGCCGGTGTTCATCCGCAACCGCACTGAAAAAGAAGTTGAAGAAGCCAAAGCTGTCAAACTTGACGAATTGAAAGACCCAGAAGCGCGCAACGCCAATGTTGCCGCTGACCTGCAAGCCACGGATATCAATCGCACAGCAGGCGAAGGCAAGGAAAACTGGCTGGTGATGGTCGGCGTTTGCACCCATCTGGGCTGCGTTCCGCTTGGCCAGCAAGGCGATTTCGGCGGTTGGTTCTGCCCGTGCCATGGCTCGCATTATGATACTGCGGGGCGTATCCGCAAAGGCCCGGCGCCGCAAAACCTGCCGGTTCCGCCATTTGCATTCATTTCCGATACAGTCGTCAAAATCGGCTAACGGCTTTTCGAGGGGAAGATCATGAGCGCAGGACATTCATCCTACGAGCCTAAAACCGGCGTCGAAAAGTGGTTTGACGCGCGCCTTCCGCTGCCGCGGCTGATGTATGATTCATTTGTCGCCTATCCGGTGCCGCGCAATTTGAACTATGCCTATGCTTTCGGCGGCATATTGGCGATCATGCTGGTCATCCAGATTTTGACCGGCGTGGTTTTGGCCATGCACTATGCCTCGAACACGGCGATGGCATTCAATTCTGTTGAAGCCATTATGCGCGATGTGAACTCCGGCTGGCTGCTGCGCTACCTGCATTCCAACGGCGCGTCATTCTTCTTTATCGCCGTTTACATCCACATTTTCCGCGGCATGTACTACGGCTCCTACAAGCAGCCCCGCGAGTTGTTGTGGATTTTGGGCTGCATAATTTTCCTTTTGATGATGGCAACCGGCTTCATGGGCTACGTGCTCGTATGGGGCCAGATGTCCTTCTGGGGCGCAACGGTTATCACCGGCTTCTTTACGGCTTTCCCGATTGTTGGCGAGTGGATCCAGCAGCTCCTGCTCGGCGGCTTTGCGGTCGATAATCCGACGCTCAACCGCTTCTTTTCGTTGCATTATCTGCTGCCATTCATGATCTTCGGCGTGGTGATTCTGCATGTGTGGGCGCTGCATGTGACCGGCCAGACCAACCCGACCGGCATTGAAGTGAAATCCAAGACTGACACGGTGGCCTTTACGCCCTATGCAACGATCAAGGATGCGTTTGCGCTGGTCGTGTTCCTGGCAATCTATCTTTACTTTGTCTTCTACCTGCCTAATTTCCTTGGCCATCCGGACAATTACATTGAAGCCAATTCGCTGAAGACGCCGGCGCACATCGTTCCGGAATGGTACTTCCTGCCATTCTACGCGATCCTGCGCGCCATCACCTTCAACATCGGCCCGATTGACTCCAAGCTCGGCGGCGTTCTTGCCATGTTTGGTTCGATCGCCGTCTTGTTCGTCCTGCCTTGGCTGGATACATCCAAGGTGCGCTCGGCTGTCTATCGTCCCTGGTACAAGCTGTTCTTCTGGCTGTTTGTGATCGACACGGTGCTGCTCGGCTGGCTCGGCTCGCGTCCGGCACAGGGCGCAGGCTTTATTGCCATGATCACAGGTGGCGGCACACCGGGCGAGGCCAACTATGTCGGCATGGCACAGATCGCTACCGCCTATTACTTCGGCTTCTTCCTGGTCATTTTGCCGCTGCTCGGGTTGTTTGAAACACCCAGGCGGTTGCCGAATTCGATCACCGAAGCCGTTCTCGGCAAGCAGGCGGCCTAAGTGCGGATTGAAAGGACAACATTCATGAAAAAGATCCTCGCCGGGTTGGCTTTCACCCTCGCCCTTTCAACCGGAGTGGCGCTCTCGCAAGAGGCTGGCCACAACGCTGCCGAGCCGACGCATTTTCCGATCCACAAGCCTGTGGAGCAGAGCTGGAGCTTTGCCGGGCCGTTTGGAACCTATGACAGGGTCCAGCTGCAGCGGGGCCTCAAGGTTTACAAGGAAGTCTGTTCAGCCTGCCATTCGATGAAGCTGGTGCCTTTCCGCACGTTGGAAGACCTTGGCTACAACGAAGAACAGGTCAAAGCGTTCGCCGCAGAATATGAAGTGCAGGACGGGCCGAACGCGGAAGGCGAAATGTTCACCCGCAAGGCATTGCCGGCCGACAAGTTCCCGTCGCCGTTTGCCAATGAAGCAGCAGCATCTGCCGCAAACAACGGTGCGGCTCCTCCGGATTTCTCATTGATCGCCAAGGCGCGCGCCACAGAGCGCGGTTTTCCGCGGTTCGTGATTGATATCTTCACACAATATGCCGAAGGCGGCCCGGACTATATCCATGCGCTGTTGACCGGTTATGGCCAGACGCCGCCGGAAGGCATGGAGATCGCCGAAGGCACACACTATAATCCGTACTTCATCGCTGGGAAATCGCTTGCCATGGCGCAGCCGATCACTGATGGCCAGGTGACCTATGATGACGGCTCGCCCGCCACGGTTGACCAGTATGCGCGCGATGTCGCCGCTTTCCTGATGTGGACTGCGGAGCCGCATCTTGACGCGCGCAAGCAGACCGGGTTTTCGGTCATGATTTTCCTGGCCCTGTTCGGCGCCATCGTCTATCTGACCAAGAAGAAAGTCTGGCACAACGTCGCCCATTGAGCGGGAATCGAAGATTAATAAAACGGCTTCGGCCGTTTTTTTATGTCAACATTTTTGCCAGTTCGCGCTCGCATCCCAAGCGATCAGCGCCCTGCAATTTCCCGATACTGCGGACAATCAAATCATTGGGGATCGTGGTTAACCGCCATCTGACCTTGCACTTAACCTTCAAGCCCGTGCTTTCGAGATCTGAAATGGCGACATCACTTGGCCATGTGTCCAATGTTGACGATGTGATCATCGCGACAAGCGTTGACCCGTTGGTTTCATTGAACGGACGCCCAGACAAGACTACGGCTGGGCGGCGTTTTATCACCGGAATATCTGCAAATGGAAAAGGGATAACTGCGACGTCATAGCGGTCACAGATCACGGAAGGCTTCCTCGTCTTCTTCACCTGACCATTCTGCAAAGAGGACAGCTGCGGAGGCAAGGTAATCATCCGCCATTTTGACTTCCCGGATTTCGATCAAGTCACCTTTTCTCGATTTGAACCATTCATTCCAAATTGATTTCATACTGCCCACCGGCCGGATTCCGGGTGTGTCCCGTCCGTCTTTACCGATATTCATCCGCTGCCAACGGCCAATTACTCCGCCCGTCTCAAGGGTTAGTTCCTGCTCTGGCTCAAGACGGCGCAAACGCTCGACAAGTGACTGCGATCCCAGATGCTTGAACCAAATAACGTGATCTTCAATCCTGATTTCAGGGTTCATTTCGAGAGTCCTGTGTGGGTCTGCAGAAAGACTATAGGACCCCATATAGACCCCTAGATGAAGGTCTTCAAGCCAACTCTTCGACCGATGTGCAAAAGGGCGGCGACAGACGCGCATTATGTTTGTTACGATGGTCCAAAACCGGCCCGGGAACAGTCATGCACACGACGCTTGAAAACACGCTGCGCAATTCCATCCGCACCATTGCCGACTACCCGAAGCCTGGCATCCTGTTTCGCGATATCACGACTTTGCTTGGCAATGCCCGTGCCTTCCGCCGGGCAGTTGACGAGCTGGTCCAGCCCTATGCCGGCACCAAGATTGACCAGATAGCGGGCATTGAAGCGCGCGGGTTCATCCTTGGCGGGGCGATGGCGCACCAGCTTTCTGCTGGGTTCATCCCGATCCGCAAGAAGGGCAAGCTGCCGCACGAAACTGTGCGTATCGCCTACAGTCTCGAATATGGCGTCGATGAAATGGAAGTGCACAAGGATGCAGTGCAGCCGGGCGAAAGGGTGATCCTGGTTGATGACTTGATCGCAACCGGCGGCACGGCAGAAGGCGCGGTGAAATTGCTGCGCCAGATCGGCGCTGAGATTGTCGCTGCCTGTTTCGTGATTGATCTACCCGACCTTGGCGGCCGCAAGAGGCTTGAGGCGCTCGGTGTGCCGGTGCGCACGCTTATTGAGTATGATGGCCATTGATTGCTGTCATTGAAACTCAACAAATTTGATCTGGGGCAAATCTTCGCTGCCATCATTGGCTTAATATGATGGTATAGGAATATGCCCTATCTGCCATGGAGGCTATCATGTTCAAGACAAATGAAGGCACGGTTGACCGTGCAGTGCGCATCATTGCCGGCGTTGCGCTGCTTGCGATGTTTTTCCTCTATCCGGACGCTTCGTGGCGCTACTGGACGCTGCTCGGCATCGTGCCACTGGTAACTGGCCTTGCCGGCACTTGCCCGGTTTATTCCATGTTGGGCATGTCCACCTGCGCAGTCAGAAAAGCCTGACGGTTTGCACGACGTGACCCGCAAGAACGGGCGGGTCAGCCGTGTGACATGCCAAAGATGAAGAATATCGGGGCTGCGGCGTAAAGCGTCACGCAGACCGCCAGCGCCACTCGCACAGGGCGGCGGCGGAACCTGACGAAAAGGCCAATGGCCATGGCGACGCCAAGCGCCGCTTCGAAAAGGCTGAACATGGTGCCGTAGTGATTGCGGTCCCAATAGGAAACAGGCGAGACAAATCGCCATTGGCTCATTGGCCAAAAATGCATATGGGCATCTTGGCGGTGCACCAGAAAATCAATGCCTGAATGAAGCAAGGCCGCGGCGGCGAAGGGCAGTGCCAGTGATGCCCACGACGCGGCGCGTTGGTTTGAAACGTTGCGTGCATAAAGGCATAGCACGATTGTCAGTGTCCAGAGGAGAAAGTTATGGCCGATGGCATTTGCCACCTGCCACCAGTCAGACCAGTAAATCCGCCCGAAAATATCTTCAAAGCCGTAGCCAGAAAACCGAAGCGCAGCGACTATGGCGAGCATCGGCACGTCTGGGGCCAGGCCGCCGAGCGCTGCCGCCCAAGCAGTGCGAGGCACAGTCCGTCCGAATAGCAGCGCGCCCATCAGCACATGCGATTGTGTGTTCATTGGCACACAGTGCTTTCAAAGGCCCTATCGCGCAAGACAACAAAAGGGCGGGAGTGACCCGCTCTTATGACAATTACTCTATCGCGACACCTGCTGCTGGCGCCCTTTGAGGTGAACTATTTGGATTTTTTTGCGGTTGGCTTTGCTGCAGCCTTTTTGGGCGCAGCGGCTTTGGCCGCAGCAGGCTTGGCAGCGGACTTTGCGGCTGGCTTGGCAGCGGCGGCTGGTTTTGCCGCAGGCTTGGCAGCCACTTTCTAGGGCGCGGCAGCTTTGGCGGCAGCGGGCTTGGCAACAGCAGCTTTGGCAACCGGCTTTTTGGCAGCAGCCTTCTTGGCAGCCTTGGATGAAGCCAGTCCAATTGCCTTGAACCAATGATCTTCGGCCTGACCTTCCGGCTTGCCTGCTTCCACCCACAACTGGTGGGCGATCTGGCGGATCTTTTCCTCGGATACGACTGCTGCTGCGACTTTCTTGGCGGCCATGGCTTATCCCCTGCCCAAGCGTTCATTCTCTAATGGCGGCGCATAACACGCTTCAATTGCCGCAACAATACTAATCGATTTAGACTGCTGTTTTAGAACCACAAAGCTGCTTTGCAAGCCGTGCAGGACTTGCGCGAATCAAGTGTTGAACCTGAACAGCATGATGTTGCCTTCGGGAACTGCGCATTTGTTGCAGGTCCATGGTTCGGCCGCGTCAATCGCTTATTGGCGATTTGCCAAAGATCAAATCCGCGATACTCATGCGCACATTTGGGCTTTCATCCGGCATCTGCGAAAAGCGGCGTTCATTCATCAGGTGCGCGTAACCATGAGTGCTCGACCATACAAGTTCTTCCAGAGCCTCTTTCTGCGCGTCCGAACGCAAGCCAAGATGGACGGCCGCCGGGGCACATATCTCGGTTAGTTGCCTGCGGGCTTTCATGGATGCGTCGCACATTGCCTGATTGGTCCAATCTGCCGCGGCATTGTAAAACATGAGCCGAAACAATTCAGGCTCCGCTTTGGCAAAAGCAACATAGCCGTCGCTTGCTGCCTGCATTTGTGATCTCGGATCCTGCGGCGCGCTTGCCCGGGCATTGGCCATTGATTTTTCAAATCGCTCAAAACCAGTTGTGCACATGGCGGTGACGAGGGCTTTCAAAGTTGGAAAATGATATGCAGGGGCCGCATGCGAAACGCCTGCTTTGGCGGCAATTGCGCGAAGCGTGACGCCAGAGAATCCTTCATCTTCCAAGACCTCAAGCGCCGTGTTCAACAGCGCGTTGCGCAAATCGCCGTGATGATAGGTTGGTTTCTTGGCCATCCTGCGTCTTTATCGCAGATCCGCATACAGTCCAACAGGTATCTAGGCACTGACAAAATTTATCTTGACATTGACAAGATAGGCGTTAGATTTCGCTATCTAGACAGTGACAAGATTGGAGTGCGCATGACCTACGAAACCGTCTTCAACATTTCCAATGGCGCCGCGGCGCTGGCCTGGGTGTATCTGATTTTTCTGCCGCGATGGAAGGTAATGGACACCGCACTTTTTCTGGTCCTCATTCCGGCTTTGAGCTTCGCCTATTCCGCACTCGTCTTTGTGCATTTCTTTACGGTGCCGGGCGGCGGCTTCAGCTCAATAGACGAGGTGCGCCAGCTGTTTTTGAGCGACCCTGTACTGGTGGCTGGCTGGATCCATTACCTTGCATTTGACCTGTTTGTCGGGTGGTGGATTGCGCGCGAGGCGGATGCAGCAAGTGTATCGAGACTGGTGCAGGCCCCGATCTTCGCCGCGACATTCCTCTTTGGTCCGCTCGGCCTCTTGCTGTTTCTCGGCATCAAAGCCGGATCGACCCGGTTACAACTCAATCAAGGAAAGGCCGCCGCATGAGCACCGCAATTCATTCGAACACCTATTTCCAATCGCACCCGCTGGCGGGCAGGGATCGCGCGAAAACAGCTGAAGCTTTGTCATATGCAACGACGTGGTTTTGCTTTGCGCTCCTGCCAATCACACTTGCGGCAGTCTTTATGGATGACCGGCTGGTGAACAGCATCAGCGTTTGGATCAAGCCGCTTAAGTTCCAGCTTTCACTGGGCGTTCATTTCCTGACACTGGGACTTGTGCTTGGCTTGATAAACGACACGGCGCGCGCTTCCCGACCTGTCATCTGGGCGTTTGCCGCCGCGGCCGCGTCCTGCATTTTTGAGATTGTCTACATCACCTTGCAGTCCGCCAGAGGCCGCGCTTCGCACTTCAATGCGGATACTTCACTTGAAAACATCATGTATGGCGTCATGGGTGTCGGCTCGCTCTTGCTGACAATCGCGCCAATCGTTTTGGGCATCCAGATCTGGCGAAACGGCCGCGCCGACATTGGCCCGGGCCTGAAGCACGGGGCAATTCTTGGTCTCGTCCTTGGCGGTATCGCGACAATCGTGACTGCCGGCTTCATGTCGAGCAGTTTCATTGTCGAAACGGGCCGCTGGGTTAACGGCGTGCGCAATGACAGCTTTGGCATTCCGCTGATGGGCTGGTCCGGCACGGGCGGTGACCTGCGTGTTTCGCATTTCTTTTCGCTGCACATCATGCAGGCGCTGCCGGTTCTCGGGCTGATGGCGGATCGTTGGGCTCAGGGCAAACAGACGCGCATTGTGCTGACCGGCGTTATCGCCTGGCTTGCCATTGTCATTGGCACATTTGTGCAAGCGCTGAATGGCAATCCGTTTATTGCGTGGGGGTAAGGCTTACGTATTGAACTTGAACAGCATGATGTCGCCGTCCTGAACGACATATTCCTTGCCTTCATCGCGCGCCTTGCCGGCTTCCTTGGCGGCCACTTCGCCGCCGAGGGAAACAAAATCATTGTAGGCGATGGTCTGGGCGCGGATGAAGCCGCGCTCAAAATCGGTGTGGATGACGCCGGCGGCTTGCGGGGCTTTGGCGCCCTTGTGCACAGTCCAGGCGCGAGCCTCTTTCGGGCCGACGGTGAAGTAAGTGATGAGACCGAGCAGTTTGTAGCCCTCATGGATCAGCTTATCCAGGCCCGGCTCTTCCAGACCCAGATCCTTGAGAAATTCCATGGCATCTTCATCAGGCATCTGGGCCACTTCCGACTCGATGTTGGCCGAGATGACAACGCAACCCGCGCCCTGTTCTGCGGCCATCTTCTCGACGGCCTTGGTGTGGGCATTGCCCGTTGCTGCTTCGCTTTCGATGACGTTGCAGACGTAGAGAACCGGGTGCGAAGTCAGAAGGTTGAGGCCCTGCAGAATCTCCAGTTCATCTGCCGCCAATGTCTTCAAGAGCAGGCGGGCCGGCTTGCCCTCATTAAGCAAGGCCAGCACTGGTTCCATCACCGGCAATACGGTGACGGCTTCCTTGTCCTTCAATTGGGCGCGCTTGCGGAACTGGACGACGCGGCGCTCGATGGATTCAAGGTCTGCAAGCATCAGTTCGGTTTCGACTGTCTCGGCGTCCGCGACAGGATCAATGCGCCCTTCAACATGGGTAATGTCATCGTCTTCGAAGCAGCGCAGCACGTGGACAATGGCGTCCACTTCGCGGATGTTGGCGAGGAACTGGTTGCCAAGACCTTCGCCCTTGGAAGCGCCGCGCACGAGGCCGGCGATATCGACAAAGGAAATGCGGGTCGGCACAATATTGGCCGACTTGCCAATCTTGGCGATGATGTCCAGACGCGGGTCCGGAACGGCGACTTCGCCGGTGTTCGGCTCGATCGTGCAAAATGGATAATTGGCCGCCTGCGCGGCGGCCGTCTTGGTCAGCGCGTTGAAGAGGGTGGACTTGCCGACATTCGGCAATCCAACAATACCGCATTTGAAACCCATGAAATTTTCACCAATAATTGAATTTGTTGCGCTGCCTATAGCGGCTTGTAGCTCATCCGCACAATCCCTTTAGGATAGATCTGGCTGTCAATCAGCGACAGGCTGACCCGCATGGTGTTTCGGAATGCCGGGATACCGGCGCCGAGCAGCACCGGGATAACGAAAAGATCGATGCGGGTGAGGAGGCCTGCTTCCAAAAACTGCGTCGCCAGATCCGCGCCGCCGACGATCCAGTGCGGGCCTTCTGATGCTTGGCGCGCTGAGGCCAGAATGTCAGCGGGGGCGCCGCCGGATTTGGTGAGCGGGCCGAACGAACCGTCGAAATCGCGGTGAGTTACGATAGTGCCGGGCATGGCGCCATAGGGCCATTTGCCGAATGATACGATTTTGTCAAACGTCGCGCGCCCCATGATGACGCCCTTGATGCGGGCGATGAAGTCATGGAAGCCAAGTTCGGGAATGAAGTAGCCGTCGAGCCAAGACACGCCGCCATCCGGCCCGGCGATATAGCCGTCGAGGCTCACTGCGGCGTAGTAGATGACGTCATTGGATTGGATGGATGCGGCGTCCATGAGTTTGATCTCCCGTGGAAAGCCAAATTAGCACAGGCGGGCATTCCACCAAACCGGCGGCTCATTCCTTGCCGAACAGCCGCTTTAACATCGCCGCCATCGGGCCAGTCTCGGGAATTGTGATCTCGGGCTTGTGCGGGCGGGCTTGGCGGTTGTGGCTTTGGGCTGCGGGCTTTGGCGCGGGCGCGTCGCTGTCTTTGCCAAGGATCAGGGCTACCCTGGTAGCGAAGGCGTTCTCGTCTTTGGACGCCAGCAGCGGGGCAGCGTCCGCAACCGCATCGAGAAACGGGTCCAGCCAGACTTTGTCGGATTTGGCGAAATCGCCGAGCACATGGTTGAGCACCTGCGCCTTGTCACCCGGATGGCCGATGCCCAGGCGCACGCGGCGATAGTCCTTGCCGCAATGCTGGTCGATGGATTTGATGCCATTGTGCCCGCCCGAGCCGCCGCCGGTTTTAACGCGCAACTTGCCGGGGATGAGGTCGAGTTCGTCATAGATGACGATGAGGCTTGATGGCTCGAGCTTGTAGAACCGCATGGCCTCGCCGACGGACTGGCCGGAATTGTTCATGAAAGTTTGCGGCTTGATCAGAACGGTCTTTTCGCCGTCCAGCGTGCCTTCGCAAATCTCGGCGGAGAATTTCTTCTGCCAGGGGCTAAAATTATGGCGGCGGGCCAGAAGGTCCGCCGCCATGAAACCGATATTGTGCCGGTTGCCAGCATATTTGGGGCCGGGGTTGCCAAGACCTGCGATCAGCAGCATTGACCCTGGCTCCGTTTATCAAGCTGCCGGAGCAGCTTCTTCTTCAAGCGCGCCGCCTGGCGAGACGATGGTTGCAACCGTGAAGTCACGGTCGATGACCGGCTTGACGCCCTCCGGCAGGGTTACTGCCGAAATGTGGACCGAATGTCCGACATCAACCTTGGCAAGATCGAACTCAATGTAGTTCGGGATTGCATCAACCGGGCACAGGCACTCGATTTCGTGGCGCACAATGTTGAGAATGCCGCCGCGCTTGAGACCAACCGAAATGTCCTGGTTGATGAAGTGGACCGGGATTTCGACTTTGATGCGCGAATTTGCGGATACGCGCAGGAAATCGACATGGGTCGGGAAGTCCTTGACCGGATCCAGCTGATAGTCCTTGGGGAGGACGCGGATCTTTTCGCCGTTTACATCGATCGTTGCGACGGTGTGCAAAAAGCCGCCGCCGTGGATCTTGTAATAGACTTCCTTGTAGTCGAGGGAAATGGAGATTGGCGCCTGCTTGTCACCATAAATGACAGCGGGAACACGACCGTTGCGACGAACTGCCCTGGCGGACCCCTT
>JBAVTG010000188.1:0-37777 GCA_049696015.1 Rhizobiaceae bacterium
GAGGCGCGGCGCGGCGCCCCCGATGCGCTGATTGCAACAGGGCGGTCTGATTTTCCCAATCAGGTCAACAATGTGCTTTGCTTCCCGTTCATATTCCGCGGCGCGCTGGATGTCGGCGCCACGGAAATCAACGATGCGATGAAGCTCGCCTGTGTCGAAGCAATTGCCGAACTGGCCCGCCGCACGGCCTCTGCCGAGCTTGGCCAGGCCTATCAGGGCGAGCGGCTGGCATTTGGACCCGATTACCTGATTCCCAAACCCTTTGATCCCCGGCTTTTGCCGACAATCGCCCACGCAGTCGCCAAGGCGGCGATGGAATCGGGCGTTGCCACCCGCCCGGTTGACCTTGATGCTTATGAAAAGAGCCTGCAGGGACAGGTGTTCAAATCCTTTGGCGTCATGCGCCGTGTGTTCGATGCCGCACGCGCTGCCAAACGCCGGGTTGTCTTTGCTGAGGGCGAAGACGAGCGGGTGCTGCGCACGGCGCAGGCCATGCGGGAGGACATTGGCGTGACTCCGATCCTTATCGGCAGGCCGGATGTGGTTGAAAGCCGGATAGAGCGCGAGGGACTGAAACTGTCCATCGGCAAGGACTTTGATCTGGTCAATCCGGAAAATGATCCGCGCTACCGCGACTACTGGATGAGCTATCACGCAATCATGCGCCGACGCGGCGTTTCACCTGATCTGGCCAAAATGGTGCTGCGCTCAAACGCCACCGCAATTGCCGCAGTCATGGTCCATCGCGGTGAAGCGGATTCGATGATTTGCGGCACATTTGGCGAGTATCGCTGGCACCTTAACGCAGTCAGCCAGGTGCTGGCGGACGCTGCCCATCACCCGGTGGCAGCCTTGTCACTGATCATTTTGGAAAACGGGCCGATGTTTGTCGCTGATACGCAAGTCCATCTCGAACCATCCGGCAAGCAGCTCGCTGAAACTGCGGTTGCCGCCGCCCGCCACGTCCGCCGTTTCGGCATTGAGCCAAAGATTGCGCTGTGCACGCGCTCGCAGTTTGGCAATCTCGACAATGCAACAGGCCGCACGGCCCGCGAAGCGCTCGCCATCCTCGATGCGATGGAGCTCAACTTCGAATATGAGGGCGAGATGAATATCGACACGGCGCTGGAACCGGACTTGCGGGAGAGACTGTTTCCCGAGAGCCGGTTGAAGGGCCGCGCCAACACGCTGGTCTTTGCCGATACCGAGGCTGCGAGCGCCACGCGCAACGTGCTCAAATCCGTGGCGGGCGGGCTGGAGGTGGGGCCCGTGCTGATGGGCATGGGCAACCGCGCCCACATCGTCACGCCTTCGATAACCACCCGCGGCTTGCTGA
Source organism: Rhizobiaceae bacterium (assembly GCA_049696015.1). Classification (GTDB taxonomy): domain Bacteria; phylum Pseudomonadota; class Alphaproteobacteria; order Rhizobiales; family Rhizobiaceae; genus JANMEX01. The sequence goes on from JBAVTG010000188.1 coordinate 1,337, forward strand.
ACATCGCCGCATTGGCAGGGTCGGCGGTATCCAGTTACGGTTGACATAACGCGCTCTGCCTTGCTCTTCCGTCAGATATTCCTTCGCAAACAACCAGTTGCTGCAATGCCATATAGATTCGGTGCGCTGCAGCGACGAATCCCGCTTGTCATGTTTAGTGTATGGTGCCTTACTAAACACCAGGGAGAATTGCCGGCGCGGTCTTTCACCTGTTGGGAGACAGGTGGACTGGTAAGCAAGCAAACCGCGAAACGCACGCCGGGCTGTTTGGCGATTGGGAGGAAAGCATGAAGAGCATGAAAAGAATTGCTGCCGGTCTGCTGACTGCGACGGCGATGTCGGCGGCTTTGCCCGCTGCTTCGCAAGCCGCAGAATTGACATTGTGCTGGGCAGCCTGGGATCCGGCCAACGCGTTGGTCGAACTTTCAAAGGATTTCGAAGCCCAATCCGGCATCAAGATGAATTTCGAATTCACCCCTTGGCCGAATTTCACCGACCGTATTTTGAATGAACTGAATTCCGGCGGCAAACTTTGCGATGTGCTCATTGGCGACTCGCAATGGCTCGGCGGCTCGGCCGAAAATGGCTATTACGTCAAGTTGAACGATTTCTTCGACAAGGAAGGCATCAAGATGTCTGACTTTGCCGAAGCCACGGTCAACGCCTATTCAACATGGCCGAAGGGCACGCCAAACTACTGGGCATTGCCGGCCATGGGCGATGCCAACGGCTGGTTCTACCGCAAGGACTGGTTCGAAGACGCCAAGATCATGGAAGAGTACAAGGCCAAGAACGGCACTGATCTTGCTCCGCCAAAGAACTGGGACGAATTCAAGAAGATCGCAGAATTCTTTCAGGGCCGCGAGATCAACGGCCAGAAGGTTTATGGCGCGGCGATCTTCACCGAGCGCGCCTCTGAAGGCATCACGATGGGCGCGACATCGCTGCTTTATCCCTATGGCTTCAAGTACGAAAACACACCTGGCAAATATGACATGGAAGGCGCGGTGAACTCGCCGGACGCTGTCGCCGGACTTGAAATGTACAAGGCGCTCTACGACTGCTGCACGCCACCGGGCTACACGGACAGTTATATGGGCGAAGGCCTTGACGCGTTCAAATCCGGCCAAGTTGCCATGATGATGAACTGGTTCGCCTTCATGCCTGGCATGGCCAAGGATGAAAAGGTCGGCAAGGTGACGGGATTTTTCGTCAATCCGGGCCAGAAAGTGTCCGCCTCGACGCTTGGCGGGCAGGGCATTTCCGTTGTTGCCAATACCGACAACATGGAAGGCGCGCTCGCCTACATCAAATGGTTTGCCCAGCCGGACGTGCAGAAGAAATGGTGGACCCTTGGCGGCTACTCCTGCCACAAGGCCGTTCTGGAGGATCCGTCATTCAAGGACTCGCAGCCGTTCGCCGCGCAGTTCCTTGATGCCATGGGCGGTGTCCAGGACTTTTGGCAGGAGCCTGCGTATGCAACCCTTCTGCAGGCCATGCAAAAGCGTCTGCATGACTATGTCGTTGCCGGCAACGGCACGGCAAAGGAAGCGCTTGACCAGTTGATTGCCGACTGGACCGAGACCTTCAAGGACGAAGGCAAGATCTAGGCCTTCACCGCAGGGCACAATCCCGCGCCGTACCCTCGGCGCGGTGATGCCCGATTATCTCGCTTTCAAACGACGGAACGCTCGATGCAAAGCCCTGCCAATTCAATCGCCAGCGCGGCGGACACAGTGGCCAGTTCGACGCCGCCCCGTGTTGCGGCGAAATTGCGCGGACTTTCCGACAAGGCTGTCGCCTGGCTTTTCATTGCGCCGACCATTCTCCTGTTGCTTGCCATCAACATTTTTCCGCTCATCTGGGCGGTGCGCCTGTCCTTCACCAATTACCGCGCCAACCGGCCGAACGCCGAGGTGAAATGGGTGGGGATAGAAAACTACCAGCGCATTCTGACCGACAGCGATGTCTGGATCGCCATGCAGACAACAGCGCATTTTGTGTTCTGGACCATCATACTGCAAACGCTGATTGGCTTCTCGCTGGCTTGGCTGATTGACCGCCGGTTCCGGGGCCACGCCTTCTGGACGACGGTCATTCTCATACCGATGATGTTGTCGCCGGCTGTCGTCGGCAATTTCTGGCGCTTTCTCTATCAGCCGCAAATTGGCCTGTTCAACTATGCCATATCCGCCATAACCGGAGTGGATCCGTCTTCGTTCGAAATGCTCGGCTCCGTGTCATTGGCGCCGTGGTCGATCATCATTGTCGATACCTGGATGTGGACGCCATACGTGATGCTGATCTGCCTCGCGGGCCTGCGCTCAATTCCCGACTATATCTATGAAGCAGCGGAAGTGGACCGCGCCTCGCCATGGCGCCAGTTCTGGTCGATCACGCTTCCAATGGCCTTGCCGTTCATCATGCTGGCGGTGCTCTTCCGCGGCATTGAAAATTTCAAGATGTTTGACATGGTCAACCTATTGACCGGCGGCGGACCTGGTTCAGTCACCGAAGTCGCGTCGATAACCCTCAAGCGCGAAGCCTTTGAAAAGTGGCGCACCGGCTATTCGTCCGCCTTTGCCATCATCCTCTTTGTCGCCGTTTTCGGTCTCGGCAACATCTATGTCAAAGCGCTTAACAGGATCAAACAACGATGAGCAGCGCCAACACCGCCCATTCTGTTGTTGAACCGGGAATTGGCGTCAAACGCGCTGCCGGTTTTGCAGTGATCGTCTACGCGCTGCTGACGATGATCCCGTTGATCTGGATTGTCATGACAGCGCTTAAATCGCCGCCCGATTCGATTTCCTACCCGCCCAAGATCATGTTTCAGCCAACACTTGAAGGCTATTGCAATCTGTTCACCACCCGCACCCGCCAGACGCCGGAATATATCCAGGCGCTGGGTGAGCCGGCCAATGTCTGCGATGAGATCACCCGCTCGCGCGACATGGTGATTGCCGGCCAATCCAAATACTGGCCGCGTTATTTCAACTCGCTGATCATCGCCTTTGGCTCGACCTTCTTTGCCGTCACGCTGGGCACGCTGGCCGCCTATGGTTTCTCGCGCTTCAAGGTGCCGCTGGCCGATGATCTGTTGTTCTTCATCCTGTCGACGAGGATGATGCCGCCCATTGCCGTCGCCATCCCGATTTACCTGATGTACCGCGAGCTTGGCCTTTCGGACACGGCGCTGGGCATGATCCTGCTCTACACTGCCGTCAACGTCTCGCTTGCCGTCTGGCTGCTCAAGGGCTTCATCGACGAAATCCCGCGCGAGTATGAAGAGGCCGCGATGATTGATGGCTACACGCGCCTTCAAGCATTCCGCAAAGTGGTCTTGCCGCAGGCAACAACAGGCATTGCAGCGACCGCCATCTTCTGTCTGATTTTCGCGTGGAACGAATATGCTTTTGCCGTGCTTTTGACATCAGGTTCTGCCCAGACCGCGCCGCCATTCATCCCGTCCATCATTGGCGAAGGCGGATTGGACTGGCCGGCCGTGGCGGCAGGAACAACCATCTTTCTGGTGCCCATCCTCGTTTTCACCGTGCTTTTGCGCAACCAGCTGCTTCGCGGCATCACATTCGGAGCGGTGCGCAAATGAGTGCGGCGAAAAAGAACTGGCCGAAATATCTGCGGCGCGGATACCTGGAAAACATTGCGACGGCTTTGATCGCACTCGGCTTCCTGATGCTGTTCCAGTCGTTTGCAATGGCGCTGTTCACCTATTCGTTTCTCACGCTGCTTGCAGGCACCGTGATGTTCATCATCGTCTCGAAATTTCCGGAGTAGGGCGATGGCTGAGATCAGGGTTGAAAAACTGCGCAAGGAATTTGGCGTGTTTGTCGCCGTCAAGGAATCGGATTTCACCGTCAAGGACGGAGACTTCGTCTGCCTGCTTGGACCATCCGGGTGTGGGAAAACGACAACGCTGAGGATGATCGCCGGCCTTGAATTGCCCTCGTCCGGCAAGATCCTGCTCGGCGGCGAGGATGTCACCTTCAACCGCGCGCGCGATCGCGACATTGCCTTCGTGTTTCAGCTTTTCGCGCTCTATCCGCATATGAATGTGCGCAAGAACATCGCCTTCCCGCTTTTGGCGCAAGGCGTGTCCGGTTCGCAAATCAGGGCGCGTGTCGATGAGGCGGCGAAGATCCTGCGCATCGACCACCTTCTCGATCGCCCTGTGTCCGGCCTGGCCGGCGGCGACCGGCAGCGCGTGGCGCTGGGCCGCGCTATCGTGCGCCGACCAAAATGCTTCCTGATGGATGAGCCGCTCGGCACGCTTGACGCTGAGCTGCGCGATCTGATGGTCAAAGAGCTGCGCGATCTGCACAGCCGCATCGGCGCGACCACGGTTTATGTCACCCATGACCAGATGGAAGCCATGTCGATGGCGGACAAGATAGCCGTGATGAACCATGGCGTCATCGAACAGTTCGGCACACCGCAGGAAATCTATGACCGCCCGGCATCCATGTATGTTGCAGAGTTTATCGGCTCGCCGCCAATGAGTTTCGTGCCTGCAGACAGCCCGCTCACACCCGGCTCGGAGCACATAGCCATCCAAGGAAGCAGCGTTCCGGTGCCCATGACAGCAACAGCCTGCGAACGGCCGGTCCTGGGCATCCGCCCTGAGCATGTGCGCCTTGACGACAACTCAAAGCTGCGTGGCGCGGTGTACGCGACTGAATATCTGGGCTCGACGCAGATCATCGCCATCGACACTGGCGCAGGGCGCATCAAGGCCCGTACCGGACCGGATATCCGGCTCAATCCAGGCGCGCCTGTCGGCCTCTCATTCCAGACCGCCAAGCTATCGCTGTTCGACAAGGCAACTGGCAAAGCATTGAACCGGGGGGGCGCACATGGCTGAAGTCAGCCTTAAAGGCCTGTCCAAACACTTTGGCGGCAAGACAGCAGTCGATGGTTTGAATCTGGACATTCGCGATGGCGAGTTTGTGGTTCTGCTCGGGCCAACCGGAGCTGGCAAGACAACCACATTGCGCTTGATTGCCGGGTTGGAGCATGCCGACGCCGGGTCTGTTTCCATCGACGGGCTCGATTGCACCCGCCAGCCGCCCGCCGCCCGCGACACGGCGTTCGTCTTTCAGCAGTACTCGCTGTATCCGCATTTGTCGGTCTACGAAAATCTCGCCTTTCCGCTGCGCTCGCCGGCACGCAATTTTTCCGAAGACGCGATCAAAGCCAAAGTCGCAGAGGTCGCCAAGATGGTGCGGATCGACCACAAGCTCGACAACCGCGCCACGCAGCTGTCCGGCGGCGAAATGCAGCGCGTGGCAATTGGCCGGGCGCTGGTGCGTGATCCGTCAATCTACCTTATGGACGAACCGCTGTCGTCGCTCGATGCAAAACTGCGTGGTGATCTGCGCATCGAACTCAAACGCATCCAGTCTGAACTTGGCGCCACCATCCTTTATGTCACGCATGATCAGATCGAAGCGATGACCATGGCGGACCGGATCGGCATCATGGCTGACGGCAAACTCGTCCAGATCGGCACCCCGCGCGAAATCTATACTGCCCCGGCAAACGTGCATGTGGCGGCGCGTCTCGGCCAGCCGGCGATCAACCTGTTTCCGGCCGGATTGCTGCCGAGCAGCTTCATCGTCGCGGGAACGAAAACCGTGGGTGCGCGAGCCGAACATTTGAAAATCGCCACGTCTGATAAAGGCAACGGCACCATCGAGCGTGTCGAGCATCTGGGCGACCAGAACCATTTGCATGTCTTGGTCAATGGCCACCAGCTGACAGTGCTGGCAAAACCGGACAACAATTTTGACGCAGGCGACAAGATCGCAATCGAATGCGTCGCCCCCTTGTGTTTTGACGCGGCAGGCAACCGCCTGTCGGCGGGATGAAGGAGGCTGGAATGAATGATGCAGGCCTCAAACAATTGATAACGGCAGTTTGCGACACGGTCTTGGATCACGCAGACGAGCTGACGGCGCTCGATCAAGCCATCGGCGATGGCGACCATGGAATCAACATGAAACGGGGCTTTCAAGCGGTGCAGGCGGAAGCAGACACGCTCGCCCTCAAGCCGGTTGACGAGGCGCTGAAGGCAATCGGGTCAAAGCTGGTCATGACAGTCGGCGGCGCTTCGGGTCCGCTCTATGGAACGCTGTTTCTTGCACTCGGCAAAAACTGGACCGCCGCGCCCGACCGGGCAGATATTGCTGCAGCAATGCGCACCGCCATTGACGCAGTTGCAGCGCGTGGCAAATCGCAGGCTGGCCAAAAGACCCTGCTTGATGTGCTCGAGCCGGCGCTTGCGGCATTCGATTCCGGCGCAGCGCTAAGCGCCGTTGCGGACGCCGCTGACAAGGCGGCAATGGACACTGTGCCCATGCTCGCCATAAGGGGTCGCGCCTCGTTCCTGGGAGCACGCTCTATAGGCCATATGGATCCAGGCGCACGCTCGTCGGCTCTCATCATCCGCGCTATCGCGCAAACTCTGGAGCAAGTCGTATGAGCGGCAATGTTGGTATCGTGATTGTTTCGCATTCGCCCAAAGTAGCTGAAGGCGCAGCCGATATGGTTCGGCAAATGGTGGGCGATGAAGTGCCTCTTGCCTGGGCTGGCGGCGATCCGTCCGGCAGGCTGGGAACCAATGTAAGCGCCATTATGGCTGCCATTGACCGGGCCTGGTCGGAGGCAGGCGTTGCCATACTGGTGGATCTCGGCGGCGCGGAAACCAACAGTGAAATGGCGATCGAAATGATGCCCGAAGACAGGCAAGGCCGCATTGTCATCTGCAATGCGCCAATTGTTGAGGGCGCAGTCATGGCAGCAACAGAGGCTTCGGGCGGCGCGCCCCTTTCGGCCGTCAAAGCGACGGCGGAAGAACTGGCGATTGGTTGAGATTGGAGGCAGACATGAGCGAACTGACCGCATCAGTGCTTCTGACAAACACTGTCGGACTGCATGCGCGCCCATCAGTGAAGCTGACCCAGCTTGCCAAGAAATTTGCCGCGAGCATCGAGGTTGCGGTAAATGCGCAAGGCCCGTGGTTTGATGCCAAAAGCCCGGTGAAAATCATGCGGCTCAAGGCGTCACAAGGTCAGACTTTGCACTTCCGTGCCATTGGCTCAGACGCGCCACGTGCGCTTGGCGATCTCATTGCGCTGGTCAATGCCCGCTTTGACGAAGAGTGATGCAATGGAGCGCACTTTTCCTGCGATATCCGCTTCGCCCGGCATTTGGACTGGCACAGTCCACCGGCAATCTGACCTGTCGGGACTAAGCCGGATTTCTGGAAATCCGGCTCGCGAAGCCGAGGCGCTGGCTTCGGCAATATCGGCAGCGCTGGAAAGCCTTGCAGCCTTGGCAGCAACACAAGCTGGCGAAGCCGCCGACATGCTGGCGTTTCAAGCGGCCATGCTGGAAGATCCCGAACTTGCAGAGTTGGCGTTTCAAAAAATTGACAACGGCATGGCGGCGGAGGCGGCATGGCAAGAATGCATGGCGGCGGAGATTGACGGCTATGAATTGTCCGGCGACGAGTATTTTCGCGCCCGCTCTGCCGATCTTGCCGACATTCGCGACAGGGTCCTGGCAGGCATATTCGGCGTTCCGGCAAATACCGCAATTGCTGTCGGCGCTGTCATTGTTGCGCAAGACTTGAAGCCGTCCGTCTTTCTGGACGCGGACTGGGATAAAGGCGGGGCAATCATACTGGGCAAGGGAAGTGCCGCATCGCATGTTGCCATGCTGGCGCGGGCCCGGGGCGTTCCAATGGTGGTCGGTCTTGGCGAAGAATGGCAACGCCTCGAAGGTGCAGTCATGGTTGACGCCATGGCAGGCTCGGTAACGGTCAATCCGGATGCGGCGACCATCATGTCCGCATCGCATCGGGCAAGCATTGAAACGGCCCGCAAACAGGCTGCCGCAACGCGGATTGCCGATCCGGCCGTTACCCGCGATGGGACCTGCATCAAGGTCATGATCAATGTCGCCACACTTGCTGATCTGAAGGGATTGAATGCCTCGCAGATTGACGGCATCGGCCTGACGCGGACCGAGTTTTTGGTCGAAAAGGCTCTGCGCGACGAAGACAAGCAGTTTGCCGACTATTCTTCCTTGCTGAAATGGGCTGGCGCAAAGCCGGTGACAATCCGCACATTCGATGCAGGCGGCGATAAGCCGGTTCCCGGCTACACGCTGGCGGGGGAATCAAATCCCCTTCTTGGTTTGCGCGGCATCCGCCTGTCGCTGCAGCACAAGGACGTCTTCAAGGTGCAGCTGCGTGCCATTCTGCGAGCGGCAGTCCATGGCAATGCCAAGATCATGCTGCCGATGGTGACGGACACGAATGATCTTGAGTCCGCGCGGGAACTGATCAATCAGTGCAGCGGCGAACTCAACGCGGCAGGCGTTGCCCACAGCATTCCGGAACTGGGAATCATGGTTGAAGTGCCTGCGGTAGCGATGGCGCCGGAGCTGTTTGATGCCGAATTTTTCTCCATCGGTTCCAACGACCTTACCCAATATGCCACTGCTGCCGGAAGAGACAGTGCCGAGGCAGCGCGCTGGGCCGATGTGACGCATCCGGGCGTACTGGCCATGATCGCCAACGTTGCCCGCCATGGCATTGCCACAGGCAAGGAGGTCAGCCTATGCGGCGATGCCGGCGGCGAACCCGCCAGCATCGGCAGTCTTCTCAAGGAAGGTGTGCGGTGCGTATCAGTAGCGCCGGGGTTGCTTGCCTTAGCAAAGGCGGCCATTCGGGCGACTGATCTTTCCGGGAATGGAGTGGCGGCATGAACGGCGAGGCACTACCAGCGTCAGGGCCGACACCTCTTGAAACCTACAAGAACATGCTGCAGCGAGTTATTGACTCGAGACCTTCCGGCACCCGCCAGCGGCTGGCCGAAGCGCTCGGCAAGAACCGGTCATTCATCTCGCAGATCACCAACCCGGCCTATGTGACTCCCGTGCCAGTGCAGCATCTTGAGATCATTTTTCACATTTGCCATTTCTCGCCAGCCGATAAACGTGATTTTCTCGCCGCCTACCGCACCGCCCATCCCGGGCGCTTGGACACGGCGGAGGGCTCGCGCCCGACCCGCAGCCTGACCATCGACCTGCCGGATTTCGGCAATGCGCAGATGAACCGCCGGGTCGATGAAATGGTGCATTCCATGGTGCGCGCCATTCAGGAGCTTTTCCTTGCAAGCGCAGACGGTCAATCCGAAAACGCCAAAGAGGATAGAAGATGAAAAAGCTGATGAACGCGGCCGATACGGTCCTCACCGAGAGCCTTGCGGGCCTCACTGCCGTCCACGCCGATATTCTGGCACTAGGCGAAGACAACAGATTTGTCCGCCGCAAATCGACAACACCCGGCAAGGTGTCGCTGATTTCCGGCGGCGGCTCCGGCCACGAGCCGATGCATGCCGGCTTTGTCGGCACCGGCATGCTGGATGCAGCCTGTCCTGGGCAAGTCTTCACCTCGCCAACGCCGGATCAGATGATCGCGGCGGCGGCCTCGGTGTCCGGCCCGCAAGGCACGCTCTACATCGTCAAGAATTATGAGGGCGATGTGATGAATTTCGAGATGGCAGCCGAAATGGCTGAAGGTCCGGTAGCCATGGTGATAGTCGATGATGATGTTGCAGTCGAGAAATCCACATGGTCGACAGGGCGGCGCGGCGTAGCTGGCACGCTGGTGGTTGAAAAAATTGTTGGCGCTGCCGCCGAACAGGGGAGGGATCTGGCGTCACTCAAGGCGCTGGGCGATTCTGTCAATGCCCATACCCGCTCCATGGGCGTTGCACTGACATCTTGCATTGTTCCGGCGGCTGGCAAGCCGACATTCACGCTCTCGCAAACTGAGATGGAAATGGGTGTCGGCATCCATGGTGAGCCGGGCCGCAGGCGCGTCCAACTGGCTTCGGCCGATGACATTGCCGAGGAAATGCTTGAAGCAATCCTCAGCGACCTTGAATTGAAGTCCGGCCAGAATGTGCTGTTGCTCGTCAACGGCTTTGGCGGCACTCCGTTGATGGAGTTGTATCTGATGGCCAACAGCGCCCGGCGAGTTCTGCAAAGCAGAGGCATTGTCATGTCAAGGTCACTGGCCGGGTCGCTGGTGACATCGCTCGAAATGGCCGGCTGCTCACTTACGGTCACGGCGCTCGATAACGAATCGACCGGACTTTGGGATGCGCCGGTAAATACGGCCTCATTGCGCTGGTGATGACTGGCAAAGACAAATCATCTGCCGGCTCAACCGCGTGCGCATTTGGCAGCGCGTATGCCCGCTTCAGGTCGGTCAGTTGACCCAAATGCACATCGATCAGGGCCGCCAGCCTTGAAGCCTGACCGCACTTCTGCAAAGATTTGAGGCTGTTGACAATGGCTGGCAAGAGGCGGGAGCGACATGGGCAAGGTTCGGCATGTTGCGGTCATCGACATTGGCAAGACCAATGCCAAAGTGCTCCTGATCGACCTCCAAAGCGCCAGCGAAGTCATCATCGCCAAGGCCTCCAACAGTGTGCGCCCCGCACCGCCCTATCCGCATTTTGACGAAGCGGCGTTGTGGAATTTCATCTTGAGCGGGCTCAGCGATATCGCCGCCTCACACCCGCTCGATGCCATCTCGATTACCACACATGGCGCATGCGCCGCGCTTGTGGATGGCAATGGCACGCTCGTTCTGCCGGTGCTGGACTATGAGTTTGACGGACCGGATGAAATGAGCGCGCAGTATGATGCGCAACGCCCGCCGTTTGCCGAGACCGGATCGCCACGCCTTCCCGCCGGGCTCAATCTCGGGGCGCAGCTTTTCTGGCTGGCTAATGGCTTTCCGCCAGAATTTGCCAAGGCGAAGCACGTCCTGACGTGGCCTCAATATTGGGCGATGAAACTGACAGGCATTGCGGCGAGCGAGTTGACATCGCTTGGCTGCCACACGGATTTGTGGGACCCGTGGAATGCGCGATTTTCCTCCATGGTGAAAAGCCACGGCTGGAGGCATCTGTTTCCGTCAGTGCGCAGCGCAAACGCTGTGCTGGGCACATTGAAGGCCGAAGTTGCAGCGCGCACGCAGTTGGACGCAGCGACACCAGTCCATTGTGGAATCCATGATTCCAACGCGTCACTTCTGCCCTATCTTGGCGGTGCAGAAGAAAAATTTGCCGTCATGTCCACAGGAACATGGATGATCACGCTTGCCGTCGGCGGCAGGCCGGTTGCGCTCGATGTGCGGCGTGACACCCTGGTCAATGTCAACGCAAATGGCGGGCCAACGCCCACCTCCCGCTACATGGCAGGCCGCGAGTTTGACGACATCACCCAAGGCAAAATCGTCACGCCGGCGGACGGCGATCAGATTGCGGTGCTGTCCGGAAACATTATGGCCACTCCCTCGCTGCATCCTGATACCGGACCGTTTCCAGGCCTTGGTTTCACATGGCTGAACGGCGGACCTGCAAGCGATGGCGAACGCACCTGCGCCGCGTCCTACTATTGTGCTTTGATGGGCGCCGTTTGCCTCGAACTGATTGGCGCAGAAGGGCCGGTGTATGTCGAGGGGCCATTTGCCGGCAACCAAGAATTCAAGGCGATGCTGGCAACGGCGTGCGGACGGCCCGTCATTGCCAGCGGCCAAAGCGCCGGCACAGGATTGGGTGCAGCCATGCTTGCAGGACCGCTCGGCATCAAGCCGTTACCCTCGCCGCCCGTCCTGCCCTCACCCGATCCGGCAATGAGGGCTTATGCTGAAAAATGGTTGACAACTGTCAACGCCAATTGGGCCGAAATGAGCTGAAATCTGCCATCAAGGCAGATAGAATGTCTCCGTCAAATCAATCGCCACTGGTGAGCCGTCGGGGTTGGTCTTCATGATGTCGCCCATATAAGCCCACCATTTTTTCATCACCGGATCGTTCGGCAGATCTGCCATTTTGTGATCATCTGTCCGCTCGAGATAGCCGAACAGTGTGTTGGTGTTGCGATCAATATGGATGGAGTAATTGCAGATTCCAGCCTCTTTCAGAAGCTTGGAAAGCTCCGGCCATATCGCGTCATGGCGCTTGACGTATTCAGATTCCTGTCCTGGGTTCAGAAACATCTTGAAGGCGTGGCGCTGCATGTCATCCCTCCATACTCAGGCGGATTTGGCGCGAGGCTGGCGCAGGTTCTGGACAATGTTCGGCACCAGTACGGACGCGATCAAAAGCACGCCGATAACGCCAGTCTGGATATGGCCGGTAATGTTTGCCAGCGCCATGCCGTTGCGCAAATTGAGCACAATCAGGATCGACAGGAACACGCCCGTCATTGACCCTTTGCCGCCAAAAATAGAAACGCCGCCCAGCAATACCATGGTGATGATGTCGAGCTCAAATCCCAGCGCCGCATCGCCGCGCACCGATGCAAGGCGCGAGGCGTAGAACAGGCCGGCAATGGCGGAAACAAGTCCCGAAAGCAGAAAGAGGATTGACTTGACCCTGCCGACATTGATGCCGGAAAAACGCGCCACTTCAGCGTTGTTGCCGATGACAAAAATCAGCCGCCCAAATCCGGTCCGATGCAGCATGATGCCTATTGTAATCGACAGCAGGACGAAAAACACAATCGAGAACGGGGCGGGACCAATCAGACCCTTCTGGCCTAGCGCATTGAACCAGTCTGGGAAACCGCCCATGCTCTGGTCTTTCAAAAGGATGCGGGCAAAGCCGCGAAAGCCGATGAGCATCGCCAGCGTCACCACCAACGAGGGAATGCCGAAACGCGCAATGAAAAGCGCATTGACCGCTCCTGCTGCCAGTCCGATCACCAGACAGATCAGGATCGCCCAGCCCGCCGGCACACCGGCATTGACCATATAGCCAAACGCGCAAGCCGATAACCCCATAACCGAAGCGACAGACAGATCGATCTCCGCATTGATGATGATCAGCGTCATGGTCATGGCCACGATGATCTTCTCGATCGACAGCTGAAACAGGTTGACCTGGTTCTGGATCGTCAGAAACTGCGGCGCGAGGACCACATTGGCAACCAGTGTGACGGTCAGCAAGATCAGCAGAATGCCTTCCCAGGTCTTCAGGCGTAGAAGGAGCGTGTGAGGCGTCATGGCCTGGCTCCATGTGTCTGTTCGGCAAGGTGCCGGGATTGTCGCAGCTTGGCGAAAGAACGCGACATGAACGTGTCTGCTGCCACCGCCACCATGATCAGCATGCCAAGCAGCGCATCTCGCCAGAACTCGCTGACCAACTCCCAGCGGGTCAGCGAATTGTCGATCGTGTCAACCAGCAGCGTGCCCATCACCACACCGGCAATTGATCCGGAGCCGCCAAAAATATTGACGCCGCCGACCACGACCGCCGCAACCGCTTTGAGTTCAAAGCCAAGACCGGCTACGACGGTGATGTTGCCGAATTTGGCAAGGAAAATCAGGCCCGAAAGCCCTGCCAGCATCCCGGACAAAACGAACGCCGTAAACACCACGCGCGCCGAGTTGATGCCCGCCGTCACCGCCGCGTCAGGGTTTGAGCCGACCGCATAGAATTTCCGCGCCGCACGCAAGCGCGTCAGCGCAAGGCCGACAAGCGCTGCGGCAACCACGGACATGACGACTGTGGCGCGGATGTCGAATCCGAAAAGTGTGAATGCGGACAATTGCGGCAGTTCCACCAGCCAATCGGGCAGGCTGTCGGTGGTGATGGTGCGTGCGTCTGAGTACTCGACGAGAAACGTTCGAAACAGCGCGAGCGTGCCCAGTGTGACGATAATCGACGGGACACGCCCGTAGGCGACGAGTGCGCCATTGATCGCGCCGCACAGGCCGCCAAGTCCCAGTGCCAGCATGAGAACAAGTGCCGGATGAAGGTCGGCATGTGTCCCGAGATAGTCGCCAAGCAGATAGGCAACGATGCCGACGATGGACCCGATGGCAAGATCGATGTTGCGCGTCATCACCACCAGCGCCTGGCCTACGGCGATTGGCAGAATCACCGCCGCACTCGTTGTGATGCGCGTCACCATGCGCGGCGAAAAGTAATTGTCGATCTGGCTGGCAAAGAACAGGACCGTCAGCACCAGAACAAGAAACAACGCAACGAGGCGCAGCGTCTGCGGTCGAAGCCTGCCAAGCGCGCCCATCACGCTGCTCCCTTGAGGAGCGTGTCCTGCCCGGTGGCCAGACCAATGATCTTCTCCTGGCTGCAATCCTTGATGTCGAAAATGCCGGCCTGACGGCCTTCACGCATCACCAGCACCCGGTCAGCCAGAGCCAGCACCTCCGGAAGATCCGACGAGATGACCAATATCGCCACGCCTTGGCTGGCAAGCGCGCGGATAATGCCATGCACTTCGGTCTTTGCGCCAATATCAATGCCGCGTGTCGGCTCGTCAAAGATCAGGATGCGCGGCTTGGTCTCCAGCCATTTTGCCAGCATCACCTTTTGCTGATTGCCGCCGGAAAGTTTGCCGACTTCAGTTTCGACATCAGGCGAGCGGATTGAAAGTTGTTTGCGATACCGCTCGGCAAGCGCCATCTCGGCTTTTGAATCAATCAGGCCAAGAAAACCGAGCAGCTTCTTCAGACTCGCCAGAGAGATGTTGGCGAAAATCGGCATGGCCATGGCAAGACCAAGCTTGCGCCGGTCTTCCGACACATAGGCGATGCCCAGATCCATCGCCTCTTTCGGGGTGCGGATTGTCACCGGCTTTGCGTCGATGACAATCGCGCCCTCTGAGGCTGGGACCACACCGAACAGGGAGAGCGCGACATCTGTCCGGCGCGAACCGATCAGGCCGGCAAAGCAAAGGACTTCACCCTTATGCAAGTCGAAGCTGACATCGCGGAAAACCCCGTCACAGCCTAGCTTCTCGGCCGACAACAACCTGTCGCCATGCGGATTGGCTGCCGTCTTCATCGCAAAATCGTCGATGGCCCGGCCAACCATGTCGCGCACCATGATGTCATGCGTGACCTCGCTGATCGGCCGCGTCGAAATATGCTGTCCGTCGCGAATGACGGTGACGCGGTCGGCGATGCGGAAGATCTCATCCAGCCGGTGCGATATGTAGATGACGGCAACGCCGGCCGCTTTCAGCGCGCGGGCAATGGTCAAGAGCCGTTCAACTTCATGCGCTGAAAGCGAGGCTGTCGGCTCGTCCATGATGAGCACCTTGACGTTGAGCGAAAGCGCGCGGGCAATCTCCACAGTCTGCTGCTCTGCAAGCGTCAGGCCGGAAGCGGCACGGCGCACATCGAGCGTCACGCCGAGCCGCTCGATAATTTCCGCCGAATACTTATAAAGGTGCTTCCAGCGCATGAAGGCTCCGAGACCCTGATGCGAAATGAAAATGTTTTCAGCCACATCAAGATCTGGAAACACCATCGGTTCCTGGTAGATCGCGGCAATGCCCAGGCTTTGCGCTTCCTGGGTGGTGCGGATTGTCACTGGTTTGTTGTTGGCCAGAATCTCGCCGGAATCTGGCTGGTACACGCCAGTCATGATCTTGATCAGCGTTGATTTGCCAGCGCCATTCTCGCCGACAATGGCGTGGATTTCGCCCGGATGAATGGCCAGCGACATGTCCTTGAGCGCTGCCGTCATGGCAAAACTCTTGGACACATGGCACAATTCAAGAACCGGTTCGGTCACGGGCATTGTCTCGTCATTTGAGGGGTGAGGGAAAACAAGGCCGCCCTGTTCAGGCGGCCTTGTGTGGTTCGCTCGCAAACTGGCTTACTTGGAAGCCGCTTCGACATTGCCCTTGTTGTAGACCGTGAATGGCCCCATCAACACGCGCTTAGCGCCGGCGCGGCCCGGGTCCTCGTCGATTTTGAAGTTGCCCATGCGCCCTGCAACGAACTCTTCGCCGATTTCGCCCTTGATCGCACCGGTCGCCAGCGCGTAGCTGGTCTGGTAGGTGAGGTAGCCGAGGTCAACAAAGCTCCACAGCGCAAATTCCGGCGCGCAGCCATTCATGGTGTAGCTCACCATTTCGGCCGGAAGGCCAAGACCTGACACCTTCACTTTTTCGCAGAGCTTCTCATCCTGCATTGCCTTGGCGGCCGCAACGATGCCCACCGTGGTCGGCGCCATGATCAGCTTCAGGTCCTTGTACTTGTCGACAAGGGCCAGCGCACGGTTGTAGGATTCTTCCGACTGGTCATTGCCGTAAACGACATCCACCAGCTTCAGGTCCTTGTACTTGGCATCAGCGGCGAGGGTCTTCTTCATCGCTTCGATCCAGGCATTCTGGTTTGCAGCGTCCGGCGATGCCGACAGCACGGCAAATTCACCGGCTCCGCCCATGGACGAATGCGCCATATCGGCCATCACAACGCCGATGGAACCAAAATCCACCTGCGCGACGAAAATCGACTCGCCCTTGCCGCTGGGAATTGGCGAATCCCAGGTGACGATCTTGGTGCCAGCTGCCTGCGCGGCTTCAGCCGCAGGAGCGATCTGGTCGCCAGCATTGTTGGAGAGCATCACCACGCCCTGTTTCTGCGTCGTTGCTGTGGTCACCATTTCGATCTGGCCAGCCACGGAGTTTTCCGGTGTTGGTCCGATGTATTGGAGCGTGCCTTTGTTTTCGAGTTCCTTGTGCGCTTCCTCGGCGCCGCGGTTGGCCTGGTCGAACGGCAGAATGCCAAGGAACTTCGGCAGCAGCACCATATTGACGTTGCCGCCCTTTGCGGCGGTCATGGCTTCGGCGAAAGCCGCGCTTGAAAGCAGGGTTGCAGCAAATGCTGCTGCCAGTCCGAAACCGGTCAGTGTCTTCTTTGTCATCGTCTTGTTCCTCCCATACAGTGTTGTCTTTTCGCCTCAGGCGGCGGAAAGGGTTCGCATTTCTCCGTCACCGGCAACAATCACCTCGACGCCCTGCGACCGCAAATGGTCGAGCATGGCGGGCGGGGCGCCGCTGTCTGTAACAAGGGCATGAACGCGCGAAAGCGGGCAGACGGCCATCGAGCCCCGCGCTTCAAATTTCGAGGAATCGGCCACGATCACCAGCCTGTCGGTGCGCGCCAGGAGTTTGGCCTCTGCGCGGGCGATCAGCGGGTCGGATTCAATCACCCCCATCGGCGTGATGGCATAGCAGCTCATGAACATGATCGAGGCCGTGAAATGCTGGATCGCGTCTTCGTCAAACGGCGAAAGAACAATGCCTTGCTCGCGGTAGACTTCACCGCCGGGCAGCACGATCCTGTTGGAGGAATTGGCGATAAGTTCCTGCGCAATGGGAAACGAATTGGTCAAGATCTGCATGCGCCTGTCACGCAAAAACTCGGCCATGAACCATGTCGTTGAACCGGCGTTGAGAATGATGGAATCGCCATCGTTGCACATGCGGGCGGCTGCGCGCGCCACTTCGCGCTTGCGTGTCGCGTTGATGGTCTGGCTGACCCCGAAGGAACGGGCGGCAAGATGGGTCTGGCGCGCAGCTTCCACTGCTTCAACGCCGCCATGCACCCGACGGATCTGGCCCATCTCCTCGAGTTTGGAAAGATCGCGCCGCAACGTTGCAGGCGAAGCGTTGGTCTCCATGACCAGCTCGCGCACACGGATCACACCGCGTTCGCGCACTTTGGTCAGGATCAGTTGCCAGCGTTCTCTTTCGTGCATGATCGAAAACAACCATGATCGCTCATTATCGTCAATAAACAATCGCTATGCTGCAATGCAAAATCGTTTTTGCAACGCACTAAGTGTTTTGTTGATTGACCATGAGCGAACATGATCATATCAAATCGGTCGTATGACACACGACCTGCTTCTGAAATCCCTGTGGGATGACGCCCATGCCGCCTCCCTCGATGAGCCGGGCCGGCTGCTATACCGGTCCAATTTGCTCGGCAGCGATCTGCGCATCACCAATTTCGGCGGCGGCAACACATCGGCCAAAGTCATGTCCAAAGACCCGCTGACGGGCGCGGATGTGACCGTGCTGTGGGTCAAGGGTTCCGGCGGCGACATCGGCTCGATGAAACTCGACGGGTTTTCGACGCTCTACATGGACCGGCTGGAATCGCTCAAGGCCATTTACAAGGGTCTTGATCAGGAAGACGCCATGGTTCACGCTTTGAACCATTGTATTTTCAACCTCAACCCGCGCGCACCCTCGATAGATACGTGCCTGCATGGCTTTGTGCCGCATGCCCATGTAGATCATGTCCATTCCGACGCGGTGATCGCCATAGCCGCTTGTGCCGATCAGGTGAGACTGACAACGGAAGTGTTCGGCGGCGAAATCGGCTACCTGCCCTGGCAGCGGCCGGGCATTGATCTGGGCATAAAGCTTGGCGAAATGGCCAAGGCCAATCCGCATCTTGTCGGTGTGGTGCTCGGCTCGCATGGCTTGTTCACCTGGGGGAATACCGCCAGGGAAAGCTACGAAACCACGATCCGGATCATCAACAAGGCAGCAAGCTGGCTTGATGCAAACCTGAAACGCCCGGCCTTCGGCGGCGACAAGATGAAGAGCCTTTCAGCCGCTGAGCGCGGCGCTGTCGCGCAGCGGCTCTTGCCGCAGATCCGCGGCCGAATTTCAAAATCAGAGATGAAAGCCGGCCACTTCACCGATGCGCCGCAAGTGCTGGAGTTCGTCAATTCCAACCAGTTGGCATCGCTAGCCCCGCTTGGCACCTCTTGCCCGGACCATTTCCTGCGCACCAAGATCAAACCGCTGATCGTGCCGCATGACGCGGATACGGCAACACTGGACGCGCTGGTCGAGCAATACCGGCTGGACTATGCCGCCTATTATGAGCGTTGCAAGCACGCCAATTCGCCTGCCATGCGCGATCCGAATGCGGTGATTTATCTCATCCCGCAAGTCGGCATGCTGTCGTTTGCCAAGGACAAGGCGACGGCGCGCATCTCAGCCGAATTCTACGTCAACGCCATCAATGTGATGCGCGGCGCGTCCGGCGTGTCGGTCTATCAGGGCCTGCCTGAACAGGAAGCTTTCAACATCGAATATTGGCTGCTTGAAGAGGCAAAGCTCCAGCGCATGCCAAAACCGAAACCGCTGCAAGGCCGCGTGGCGCTGGTCACCGGCGGCGCAGGCGGCATCGGTTCAGCGATCGCCCAGCGGTTGTTGTCGGAAGGCTGCAATGTCATGCTTGCCGACATTGATGCCAAATCCCTTGAGGAAGTCACAGACGGTTTCGCCAAGCATTTCGGCAAGGATGTGGTGCGCGGTGTGGTGATGAATGTCACCAACGAGCAGTCGGTGATCGACACATTCAACGCAACGGTCGAAGCCTTTGGCGGCCTCGATATTCTGGTTTCCAACGCCGGCATCGCCTCGTCTGCGCCGGTCGAGGAGACGACGCTTGACCTGTGGAACAAGAACATGGACATCTTGTCCACCGGCTATTTCCTTGTCAGCCGCGAAGCCTTCAAGCTGTTCCGCACTCAGGGCATCGGTGGCTCCATCATCTTCATTGCCTCGAAGAACGGCCTTGCCGCCAGCCCCAATGCATCCGCCTATTGCACGGCCAAGGCCGCCGAAATCCACCTGGCCCGCTGTCTGGCGCTGGAAGGCGCGGAAGGCGGCATCCGCGTCAATGTCGTCAACCCGGATGCGGTGCTGCGCGGCTCGAAAATCTGGTCGGGCGAGTGGCTCACCCAGCGTGCGTCCACCTACAAGACCGACAAGGATGGTCTGGAAGAAATGTACCGCCAGCGCTCCCTGCTCAAGCGCTCGGTCTACCCGGAAGATATCGCCGAAGCCGTCTATTTCTTCGCCAGCGATCTATCTGCCAAATCGACAGGCAACATCATAAACGTGGACGCGGGCAATTCCCAATCGTTCACCCGCTGACCCTTTGCGGAAGGAAAAGCCATGCCCATGATCGACCCATCCGTCATCAAGGCGGAAAATGCCAAATCGGCCAAATCCCTCAAGGAAGATTATCAGTCGCTTGGCAACCGGCTGGCGCGGCGCGGGGTCGATATAGATGCGGTCAAAGGGAAAGTCGCAGCATACAGCGTCGCCGTGCCGTCATGGGGTGTCGGCACCGGCGGCACGCGCTTTGCCCGCTTTCCCGGCGCTGGCGAACCAAGGCATATTTTTGACAAGCTGGAAGACTGCTCCGTTATCCATGAGCTGACGTGCGCAACTCCCACTGTGTCGCTGCACATTCCATGGGACAAGACCAAAGACCCGAAAGAATTGCGCGACAAGGCCAAGGCGCTTGGTCTTGGATTTGATGCCATGAACTCGAACACCTTTCAGGATCAGCCCGGCCAAAAGCATTCATACAAGTTCGGATCGCTCTCGAACGAGAGGAAGGCGACGCGCACGCAGGCTATCGAGCACAACATCGAGTGCATCGAAATCGGCAAGGCCATCGGCTCCAAGGCGTTGACGGTCTGGATAGGCGACGGCTCGAACTTCCCGGGCCAGACCAATTTCACCAAATCATTCGAGCGCTATCTCGATGCAATGAAGGACATCGTCAAAGCGCTGCCGAAAGACTGGCGCATCTACTCCGAACACAAGATGTATGAGCCGGCTTTCTATTCAACCGTGGTGCAGGACTGGGGCACCAACCTGATGATCGCGCAAGAGCTCGGGGCCCAGGCGTTTTGCCTGGTCGACCTCGGCCACCACGCGCCGAACGTCAACATCGAGATGATTGTCGCCCGGCTTATCCAGGCAGGCAAACTTGGCGGCTTCCACTTCAACGATTCCAAATACGGGGATGACGATCTGGATACAGGTTCGATTGATCCCTACCGGCTGTTTCTGGTGTTCAACGAACTGGTCGATGCCGAAGTGCGCAAGGTCAAAGGCTTCAAGCCGGCGCATATGCTCGACCAGTCGCACAATGTCACCGATCCGATTGAAAGCCTGATGCGCTCAGCCAACGAGGTGCGCCGCGCCTACGCCCAAGCGTTGCTGGTTGATCGTGGAGCGCTTGCCTCATGCCAATCCGCCAATGACGCGCTGATGGCGTCCGAAACGTTGAAAGACGCCTTCCGCACCGATGTCGAACCGATACTGGCGATGGCGCGGTCGGAAAATGGCGGGGCTATAGACCCGGTCGCCGCCTTCCGCGCATCGGGTTACCGCCAGAAAGTCGCCAGCATCCGCCCGGCGGTAACCGGCGCTGGCGGCGGGATTGTTTGACTCAAGTGAAGCAGGCGCTCAGTCCGCCACCACTTCTTTCGACTTCACGCTGGAGTCCGCATTGAGCTTGTAGATGACCGGCACGCCGGTGGCCAATTCCTGCTTGATGATCTCCTCGCCGGTCAGCCCGTCAAGCGCCATGATCAGGGCCCGCAGAGAATTGCCGTGCGCCGCAACCAAGACCGTCTCGCCGCGCAGGACATGCGGCTGGATTGTATGCAGGTAGTAGGGCCAGACCCGCGCGCCCGTGTCTTTCAGGCTCTCGCCGCCAGGCGGCGGCACATCGTAGGAACGGCGCCAAACATGCACCTGATCCTCGCCCCATTTGGCGCGGGCGTCATCCTTGTTCAAGCCCGACAGTTCTCCATAGTCGCGCTCGTTCAGCGCCATGTTGCGGATGGTCTTGAGGTTCGACTGGCCCACCCCGTCGAGAATGTGCTGGCAGGTCTTCTGCGCCCGCTGCAAATCGGACGTGAAAGCGATGTCAAATTTCAGATGCCGCGCGGCAAGCGAAGTGCCCGCAGCCTTGGCTTCACGCACACCAAGTTCCGTCAGGTCCGGATCGCGCCAGCCGGTAAACAGGTTTTTCAAATTCCAGTCGCTCTGGCCATGGCGCACGAGCACAAGGGTTCCGGACATTCAGTGGTTCCTTCTAAAGGTCAGTCGTTGAGATCTAAAACATCGCGCATTGAATAAAGCCCCGGCTTTTTACCATGGGCCCATTTGGCAGCGGCAATGGCGCCGCCGGCAAACATTGAGCGGTTGACCGCATGGTGGGTCAGCGTGATCTGCTCGTCTTCACCGGCAAAGATCACCGAGTGGTCGCCAACCACTGACCCGCCGCGCAGGGTGGCAAAGCCGATGGTGCCAACGGCGCGCGCACCGGTGTGCCCGTCGCGTGAACGCACGGCAGTCTCGCGCGCGTTGACGCCGCGCCCTCTTGCGGCCGCATCGCCCAGCATCAACGCCGTGCCGGATGGCGCATCGATCTTGAGCTTGTGGTGCATTTCGAGAATTTCGATATCGAAGTCCTTGGGCCCAAGCGCCCGCGCCACTTTTTCAGTCAGCGCTGCCAGAATGTTGACGCCGAGCGAATAATTGCCAGATTTGACAATCGTGGCATGGCGCGCGGCCGCCGCGATTTTTGCCTCGTCTTCAACCGTGCAGCCGGTGGTGCCAATGATGTGGACGATGCGCGCCTGCGCTGCGTATCCCGCAAATTCAACCGTAGCCGCAGGGATGGTGAAATCAAGAACGCCGTCAGCTTTGGCGAACACTGGCAGCGGGTCATCACTGACCAAAACGCCAAGCGGCCCGACCCCGGCAAGTTCACCCGCATCGCGGCCAAGCGCGGGTGATCCCGCCCGCTCGACAGCGCCGCAAAGCATCACCCCTTCAGCCTTTGCAATGGCGCGGATCAGCTCCAGCCCCATCCGCCCGGCAGCGCCGACCACCACCAGTTTCATGTCGCTCATCTGCGGCAAACCTTCATGCTTGTGACCGGCTTCCCTTAAGTCGCTGGAAAGTGTTGCGCAAGACTTGCGCGCCTCATCGGCGGATCAAACCGTCCAGCGCTTGCCGCTGAGATTGATGCCGAAGCCTTGCGGGGTGCGGGCATAGGCAGACAGCCCGGCGACAGCCGCCAGAGGGTGCGTGATGACGAAGACCGGGATTTGCGCCATGAAAGCAGAATGGGGTGCCTTGTTTTCAAAGGCGGCGCGCATCTTGCCTTGCTTCAGCACCGAAACGATTTTCTGGGCAATGCCGCCGGACAGATAAACCCCGCCGCGCGCCATGAAGACCAATGCAAGATCACCGGCAAGACGGCCAAGATAGGTGGAAAACAGGTCAAGCGTCTCAGTGGCCCGCGCGTCGCTGCCAACAAAAGCTGCGGCGGTCACCTGTTGCGGCTCGCTCAGCAAGGACGTGACGCCATCGGCTTGACAGACGGCAAGGTAGAGATTGACCAGCCCGCGCCCGCACAGGATCTGCTCGCCGGACACGCGCCCCTCCAGCTGTTCAATGTGCGGGAAAACCTGATAATCGCGTGCATCGCGCGGCCCCATGTCGACATGGCCGCCCTCGCCAGGCACTGGATACCAGGTGCCGGAAATATTGATCAGGCCCGCAACACCAAGGCCGGTGCCGGGACCAAGGACGACCCGGCTGGCGCCAGCCTCTGCTGCGCCGCCGCCGATCTGCTCCAGATGCTCTGGCCCCAATGAGGCGACAGCCAGGGCCTGCGCCTCAAAGTCATTGATGACAACAATGTCGACAAGGCCAAGCATGGTCATCATCACCTTGGGGCGGACAACCCAAGGACAATTGGTCAATTCGATTTCATCGCCGCTGATCGGCCCGGCAATGGCGAGAATTGCGGTTTTGGGAGCGGCCGGACACTTGGGCAGGATGGCATCGCGGATGGCAATATCAATGTTGGCAAAATCGGCGGTGCGGACATTGTCGAACGCGACGGATTGGCCGTCAGCAGACAGGATCAATGCAAAACGGGCATTGGTGCCGCCAATATCGCCGACCAGTACCGGAAACTCGAATGCACTGCCGCTCATATGTCTTCACCCTTGCCGCTGACCGGCAGCATCGTTTTGAACAGCAGTTCCGCCGTTGCCCGGTTCAGCGCCATCGGTATGTCATAAACCAGCGCCAGACGCATCAGGGCTTTGACATCAACATCGTGCGGCATGGGGGTCAGCGGATCGACAAAAAAGATCAATGCATCAATCCGCGCTTCGGCAATCAAAGCGCCGATTTGCTGGTCGCCGCCTAGCGGGCCGCTCTTGAGGCGCATAATGGCAAGCTCCGGGCAGGCGGCAAGCACGAGGCCGCCAGTGGTGCCGGTTGCCGCAATATCATGGCCGATAAGCTCCGTGCGATGGGCAAGCGCAAACGCCACCATATCGTCCTTCTTCTGATCATGTGCGATCAGCGCCAGCCGCATGTAACCCTCCCGGCGGTTGATCAATTTGAAACCGCTTTAAATGCATCTAACAAACCTTCGGGAAGTTGAAAAGCGCCCGGACCAAACCGTTGTGCTTACTGCAAGCCCAAAGTCACGTCAGCGGCAGATGCCGGAGCGGCGGCGTCGAGAACTTGCGCACAGACCGGCGGCAGGTCCTTGAGTGTTACAATCTTGGGCTTGACTGGTTTGGCCGGCTTTTTCGCTGGTTTCCACGGCTCGTCAGTGAACCACCAGGCCAGATCCTTGCCGCAGCCATCACCGGCGGCCACAGCCGCTTGCCCCTTGCAGCCGACGGAGCCGGGCGGACATTTGATGCGCATGTGGAAATGGTAGTTATGGCCCCAATAGGGACGGACCTTGGAGAGCCATGTCCGGTCGCCTGTGACGGTGTCGCACAGCTTTTTCTTTATGCCCGGATGCACAAGTATCCGCTCAACCTGCGGGTATGAGGCGGCCGTCTTCAGGATCGCCGCTTGACCGGGCGTCCAGATGTCGGGGTCAACATACAGCGAATCGCCTTTGAGCATCGAAGTCGCGGACAGATCCTCGCGCTCTTGTTTTGTCAGCGTGCGGCCCGGCATCGGGGTGAGCCATATATCGGCATCAAGGCCGATCTGGTGCGAGGCGTGGCCAGTCAGCATCGGGCCGCCGCGCGGCTGGGATATGTCGCCAACCAAGAGCCCGCCCCAACCCGCCTTCTGGCCATCAAGCGCAAGCTGTTGCACGGTCTTGATCAGGTCCGGATGGCCCCAGTTGCGGTTGCGCGACAGGCGCATCACCTGCCATGCCGGACCATCCACTGGAATGGCAACGCCGCCTGCAAGGCAGCCCTTTGAATAAAACCCGGCAGACTGAGGCTGCATCAGGGCAGGAAGCTTCTGCGCGCCAAACAGTTTCTTGGCGGGAACATCTTGTGCAAACGCCGGCAAAACCAAGGCCATGCCTATAGCGGCGGAGCCGATCAGTCGCAACGACTCGCGAAGGAAAGCTGCATACATCATGTCCTCATATCGTTTTCCGTCCAATTGGCCGGGGCAAAACCAGACTATTTACGCTTCACGCCAACTTGGCCAGAAACTGGCTAACGCCCGTCACGCCAAGAGCCATCTTCCCAAAGCGCCGCCAGCGCTGATCGGTACTCCGGGTAACGCAGCGCATAACCAGCTGACTTCAACTTTACATTCGATACCCGCTTCACCTCGCCGTAGAAAGAGCGCGCCATGGGCGAAAGTATGACCGAATCATAATCCAATTCCGGCGGCGGCGAAACGCCCATCATTTCAGCGGCAAAAGTCACCACATCCTGAGGCGGTGCAGGCTCGTCATCGGTAATGTTGAAGATACCGCCAAGCTTTCTGCTAGCCAAAAAGCGCGCCGCACCGGCGATGTCTTCGACATGGATACGGTTGAACACCTGGCCTTTCTTGATCAGGCGCTTGGCAGAGCCATCCGCCAGATTGCAAAACGTATTGCGCCCCGGTCCGTAAATTCCCGAGAGGCGAAGGATAGCGATGGGGACGGTCTTGGAATCGGCGAACGCCTGCCATGCAGCTTCCGACTTCAGCCGCACAATCGAGCGGCCGGAAGCCGGTCGGCACGGTGTTGTTTCTTCAACCCAGGCGCCCTCATGATCGCCGTAAACGCCCACTGTGGACAAATAGCCGATCCATTTCAGATTGGGCATTGCCGCCGAGAGCGCAGCGCCATGCTGCGGCACCAGCGGGTCGCCGCTATGGTCTGGACCGATCGAAATGATGAGGTGCGTGGCAGCAGACAGGCGGCCGGTCAGCGCAGCATCCAGCTGGCCGTCAAAGCGCAGCGCTTCCAATCCGGCAGCGTGCAATATTTCAAACTTCGCCTCGTTGCGGGTCGTGCCGGCGACGGGCGCGCCAGTGGCGGCAAGTTGCCTGCCGATCTCTATGCCTGAAAACCCCGCGCCAAAAATGAACCAATTCCTCAAATTCTTAGCCTTTCCAATTCATCAACAACAGACATATCCGTCTCATTGACTGGAATATGGTGCAGTGCAACAGCTTTGCCAAGCAATTCGCCAAGCGCCCAGATTGCAGCGCCGCGCACCAGCGGATCTGGATCGCCAATGTGAACGATCACCTTGCCCGCCAGCGTTCCATCGCCGCTGTTTCCGGCGGCAATCAGCACATTGCGCATGAACTTGGCCCGGCCAATGCGCTTGACCGGCGAGGCTGAAAAACGGACACGGAATGCGGCATCGTTGAGATCGAGAAATTCGGCAATGGATGGCGAGATCAGATCAGCCCGCGCCTTCAGCTTCATCTCGCGCGAACTTTGCGCGAATTTGTTCCACGGGCAAGAGGCAAGGCAATCATCGCAGCCATAGATGCGGTTGCCGATGGCTTTGCGCAAATCGTGCGGGATCGGTCTGTTGTGCTCGATGGTGAGGTAGGAGATGCAGCGCCGCGCATCAAGCTGATAGGGTGCTGGAAAGGCATTGGTTGGGCAGGCGTCGAGACAGGCGCGGCAGGTGCCGCAATGATCGGTTTCGGCCATGTCGGGCAAGAGTTCAGCCTCGGTAAAAATCGCGCCCAAAAAGAACCACGAGCCATGGGCGCGGCTGACTAGGTTCGTATGCTTGCCTTGCCAGCCAAGGCCAGCCTGCGCGGCCAGCGGCTTTTCCATCACAGGCGCTGTATCGACGAAAACCTTGGCGTCCTTGCCGCTTGCCGAGGCGAGCTTGTCGCGCAGTTCCTTTAGTTTGCCTTTGACGACAGAGTGATAATCGCGGTTGCGGGCATAAACGGAAATATTGGCGCGATCCGGTTTTGAGATGTTCTCAAGCGCATCACCGTCCTGCCCGTAGTTCATCGCCAGCATGATGACGGATTTTGCCGCGGGCCACAGCACCTGCGGATCGGCGCGGCGCGCAAGTGTCTCCGCCATCCAGCCCATATCGCCATGCCAGCCATTGTCCACAAATTGCGCGAGCCGCAATGCGCGGTCTTCAGTTATGACAGCTGACGCCACACCAACCGCATCAAAGCCGAGCCTGAGCGCTTCGCGGTCAATCATCTGCCGCAGCGCCTTGGCGTCAAGCGCGGGCGCTTTGGCCGGCATGGTCAGAAATCCAGATCCGGATAATGTGCAGCGGGAGCAACGCCGCGCACGCGGTCACTCAAAAGCGGCCGCATCGCCGGACGCGACTTGACGCGGATGTACCAATCCTTGGCCGCATCCGCATCCTTCCACGATACTTCGCCGATATAATCGAGCACCGAGACGGTTGCGGCAGCGGCAATGTCGGCAAATGAAAAGCGTGTGCCCGAGAGCCAGTCACGCGTTCCGGCCAGCCAGTTGAGATATTTCATGTGTTGGCGGATATTGGCGCGCGCCGCGCGCATGGCCGCCGAATCCGGCGCGCCGCCGCCTTCTTCCGCTGTCATCAGCAATTTGAACACGCGCTCGCGGATGAGATGGCGCGTGACCTCGTTTTCCATCTTGACCAGAAACCAGTCGCACAGCCGCCGCGCCTCGGCGCGCTCGAACGGATCTTCGGCCAAAAGCCGCCGCTCACGCTTCAACGCGCCGCGCGTCTCGTCCAGATATTCGGCAATCACCATGGCGCCGGAGAGTGTATGGTTGCGCTCGGCAACCATCACCGGCAGTGTGCCGGCCGGATTGAGCGTCAGAAATTCACGCCGCCGCGCCCACGGCTTTTCCTCGACCAGATCAAATTCGACACCATATTCGCCCAGCCCAAGCCGGACGAAGCGGGAAGCAGTGGACATGGGGTGGTGAAATAGTGTGAGCATCGCCCCTGCGCAGGCTGTGATTCGGTCAATCGGGACCGGGTAAGGCTTGTGCCATCCGCCGGTTTTCATGTTTGGACCTATAGGGTGAACCGCCTTAACTGACAAGCAAGCGGGAGCCATCATGGCCAGTGGAACTATCGTCGAAGCAGCGCTTCTGGGCATTTTGGAAGGTTTGACCGAGTTCATCCCGGTTTCATCCACGGGACATATCCTGCTTGCGGGACATTTCCTCGGTTTCGAATCAACCGGCAAGACGTTTGAAGTGCTGATCCAGCTGGGTGCCATCCTCGCCATTCTCACCGTCTATTTCGCCAGGCTGTGGAAAATACTGACAGACCTGCCAACCGATCCGCGCACGCGGCGCTTCGTCATCGGCGTGCTGATTGCCTTCCTGCCTGCCGCGCTTTTGGGCGTCGCCGGGCACACGATCATCAAGACGGTCTTTTTCGAATCGCCGAAGCTGATCTGCACCATGCTGCTGCTTGGCGGGCTCGTGCTTTTGGCCGTGGACAAGATGAAGTTCCAGCCGCGCTATACCGACATCGTGGACTATCCGCTGTCGCTGTGCCTTAAGATCGGCTTGTTTCAATGTCTGGCCTTGATCCCGGGCACCTCGCGTTCCGGCTCGACCATCGTCGGCTCGTTGCTGATGGGAACCGACAAGCGCTCGGCAGCCGAGTTTTCGTTCTTTCTGGCCATGCCGACAATGGCAGGCGCTTTTGCCTATGACCTGTACAAGAACCGCAATGTGCTTTCGTTCGATGACGGCATGCTGATCCTGACGGGGTTCGTCTGCGCCTTCATAATGGCCGTGATTGTTGTCCGCTATGTGCTGGATTTCATCACGAAGAACGGGTTTGGCTTTTTTGCCTGGTGGCGGATCATCGTCGGCGCGGCAGGCCTCATTGCGCTTTACACGGTCGGATAAAGTCCGCGAAAAAGCATCTGCAGCGCCAACAGCGTCAATATGATCTTGAATGCGAGCCGGAACTTGTCTTCCGGTATCCGGCTAAGCAGCTTTGAACCTGTGAGCGTGCCGGCATAACCGGTGGCAATCATCGCTGCGATCAATGGCAACCAGTCGCCAAAGGCAAAACCGGCAATGCCGAACACGATGACTTTCAAGCCGTGATGCACGGTCATGGCGGCAGCGCTGGTGGCAACCAGCGCCTTGCGGTCATCATGGATCATCGCGCCAAGCACTGAAACCATCAAAGGCCCCGTCGCGCCCAGAAACATCGACAGGCAGGAAATGATGCCGGATGAAATGGCAAGGCCCGCATTGCCAAGGGATTTCAGTCCGGGAATCTTCACCCAGGTGATGACAAGAATGAATGCGCCAAGCATGGTTTTCATCAACGCATCAGGCAATTGCACCACAGTGTAGCCGCCAACAATTGCGCCAATCAGCGAGCCGGCCAGAAACGGCGTCATGATGGAGCGACGCACATGGGCACGCTGCACGTAAGCCCTTCCGGTGTTGGAGCCGAGCTGCACCAGACCTTGCACCGGAATGAGCGCGGTAACCGGCACAAAAAGGCCCATCAGCGCCAGCATCATCACGCCGCCGCCAAGCCCAAAGCTGGCGGTGACGGCAGAGGTGAAGAAACTGGCAATGACCAGAAGCGCTGCAGCGCTTGCGCCGATGCCATCCGGCAGCAGGAGGGCCGGATCCACCATCAATCAGGAAGCCGGATTGCTCATCGCCGCATATTGGCCGCGCGTGCGGAAGCGCCACAGGTAAGTCGGCAAAATCGCCTCCATCGTGCGTGGTGCGATGCCCATGCCCTCCAGCGTGCGGCCATCTTTCTTCGCCTTGTCGGAAACCACGTTGTCGACCTTGTTCAGCTTGACCTGATCGCGCGTCAGGACCGGGTTAGGCATCAGCCCGGCGATTGCGCCCAGAATGTTGGCCAGCCAAAACGGGACGGACACAAGCAGGCGCTTGCGCTCGATCACGGTCAGCATCTGCTCCATCAATTGCTTGAACGAGCGCACTTCAGGCCCGCCAAGCTCATAGACCTTGCCGCCCGCAACTGAACCGTCGACGCACCGGGCAATCGCCTCGGCCACATCGCCAACATAAACCGGTTGGAATTTGGTTTCGCCTCCGCCGATCAGCGGCAAGGCGGGAGAAAAGCGCGCCATATCGGCAAACTTGTTGAAGAAGCCGTCTTCCGGGCCGAATATGATCGATGGCCGCAGGATGACCGCGTCTTTGACGATTTGAAGGACAGCCTCCTCCGCCAGACCCTTGGTGCGGGCATAGTCGCTTTCTGACCCCTTGTCCGCGCCAATGGCCGAAACATGGGTGAGCCCGGCATTGACAGCGCGGGCAGCCTCGGCAACCGCGCGGGCGCCGAAATCCTGCACCGCGTCAAAACGCTGCGCGCCGCTTTCATTGAGGATGGCAACAAGGTTGACAACATGATCGGCGCCCTCAACTGCACGGTCCACCGACCAGCGGAAGCGCAAATTGGCCTGCACCAGCTGGATCTGGCCGACATTGCCGAGCGGCTGCAAGTGGACGGCAAGATCAGGCCTGCGCACGGCAACGCGGATGCGGTAGCCGCGCTTGGCAAGCGCGCGCACCACATGGCGGCCGACAAAGCCTGAACCGCCGAATACAGTGACGAGTTTGGAGTTGCCGTTCTGTGCCATCATGGTTCCCGAAATTGCCTGAACTTGCCGCGTTCTTAAGTGATTTTGTGTGCGCCTCCAAGCGCAAAACCGCCGCAGCCTGGAGGCACGCCAAACCTCACACGTTCTCCCAGTTACCGGTCTTGCCAGCTTTGAAAATGGCATCGATCAGCTTCTGGTTGGATATGGATTCCTCCAGGGTGAACAGCTTCTGCTTTCCGCCCTCAGCGGCGCGCACGAAAGCCTCAGCCTCCAGCGCATATTGGTGGATACCCGGAAAGCGGAACACTTGCGCCCCGTCGTGCGACCGATTGTGCAGTGTGATATGGTCATGGTCATAGAGCGAGGCGTTGAACGGCGCGTGAACTTCGATAAACCCCGCATCGCCGTGAAACACCATCAGCTGGCGGTTGGCCATCTGGGTGGACAGGTAGAACGACAATTCGAAATCGCCGAAGTCCGCCCGCACAGATGAGAATGTGTCCGTCTTAAACACCGGATCGAAAACGACCTTGGCCGAAACTTTTTGTGGCTCTTTTCCGGTGGCAAATCGCGTCGTCACAGTCGGATAAACGCCGATGTCGGGCAATGCGCCGCCGCCCAGTTCAACTATGTTGCGCATGTTGGTCGGGTCAGTGTTGAAATAGGTGAACGCGCCCTGCACATGGCGCAGCGTGCCGATAGCGCCATTGGCGATGAGATCACGCACCTTGGCCCATTGCGGATGGTAGGTGACCATAAAGGCCTCGGAAATGATGACCTTGTTGCGCTCCCGCGCTGCAACCAGCTGGTCGATCTCGCTGGCATTGAGCGAAATCGGCTTTTCGCACAGGACATGCTTGCCTGCATCGGCGCATTTGATCGTCCATTCCACATGCTGCGAGGTCGGCAGCGGAATGTAAATGCCGTCGATCTCCGGATCGGCAAGCATGGATTCATACGAGCCATAGGCCTTGAGCGCGCCAAACTGTTTTGCCAGCGCCTCAGCCTTGGCAATTTCGCGCGAAGCAATGCCGGCAAGCACGCCGTTGCTGGATTGCACGATACCCGGAATGACGTGTTCGCGGCCAATTTTGGCAGTCGATAGAATTCCCCAACGAAACATGATTTTCTCCATTTGTGTGCGGGCCTGGCCCGGTTGAATTGATTAGCCGTGGACCAGCCCCTGCGCCGCGCGCTCGCGCACCTCTGCAAAGGTCCAGTCTTTCAAAAGTTCGCCATTTTTCCAGACCGGCTGCAGCCAGTTCATGCGGGCGCCAAGGTCTTCCAGCGAAACCGCGTCGAGTTCGCCATCATCCAATACCACAGCTTGCCGGTCGCGCTTGGAGGCTTTGCCTGGATCGGTCTTCGGGTCCTTGTGGACGCCTTCCCAGGTGCCGTCTTCGTCGAGCCGAGCGTTGGCCTTCATCGCAAAGCGTAGCGTGTCGCGCGTCAGCTTTTGCAACAAGCCAGCGCCCATGCCGAAAGCAATGTTTTCCGCCGACCAACCCTTGCGCATCATGCGCTCCAATATGACCTTTATGGAATCAGGCGTGATGCCATCGCCCTGAATGACGCGGACCGCAGGGTTCAGCACCCGGTAGCCCTTGGAATTGGTGGTGTAACCGTAGGATTCACCAAGCATATCGATGGCATCGATCGGCACCACAGTCGGATCGCCGGAATCAGGGCGGACAATCAGCGTACCGCCCATTTGTTCGACTTCGCTCTTGAGTGTCTTGCCCCAGATTTCACGCACTGCGCGGTAAAGGTCATAGCTGTCCGAAACAACAGCGACAAGCTTGCCCGGGCCGCCAAACTGACGGATCATGTTGCGATAGGCGTCCACTTCATGCTCTTCGCCCCATGATGTCATGGTCGAATGCTCGGCGGCGGGGATGGAAAAGCCGGCCATCTTCTCGTGATAATGGCGGCGGGCAAAGACAAGGCCAGAGACGGTGTCCGTGCCCATGAAATTGACCAGATGCGCCGCGCCGCCAATGCCAGCCTGCTCGAACGCCGTGGTGCCGCGCGCGCCAAAATCATGCAACCGGAACGGCAGCACAGCCGCAGGATCATCGCAGGTTCTATCCAGGAAGCCCGAGATGATGCCGCGCACCTGGTGCGAGATGGTGGCAACGGTGGACGGATACCAAACGCCGCGCAGCAGCGCAGTTTCTATGAACGTCGGCAGCCAGAAGAAATCCGGGTCCGTGTTCTTTACCTGCACCAAGGGCGTGCCCGACGGCACGATGATGCCCTCCGGCAAGGCTTCAATCGACAGTGGCAAATGCCCCTTGTGGCGCTTGACCAAAAGCTCCCAACCGGGCCGGTTGAACGGCAGGCCATGGGCCGACACAAGCTCGTCCGCCTCGTCGACATCCTCCATCGAAATGCCCTTGGCCAGATAGTCCTTCAGGAACATCTGCAGCCCGAAAAACAACACATGTGAGAACATGCCGCCCGGCCGCGATTCGATATAGGCCGAGATCGCCGAAGTGCCCGGCGGATACTGGGCAAAATGCGAGTATTTGTAGCTGTCGGTGTTGAGGATCATGTTCATGGCATCAAACCATCGCACGCCCTGAAAGGTGCAATCAAGCCGGGACTTCTGCAAACAGCTGCAAAGATCATTGCTGACCCTGAGCGGCGCGCCACGCCATGCCCGCCACACCGACAAGGCCGCAATTGTCGCCGAGCAATGCCGCCACAATCTCGGCCCTTCGAAACGCAGGCATCGCGACATCATCGATCTGCGCCCGGATTCCCGGCATCAACAAGTCCAGCGCCTTGGACACGCCGCCGCCAATGATCAGCCGCTGCGGGCTGTAGAGATGCATAAGGCTGGCGAACCCGTAGCCGAGATAACGCGCCTCCTGATTCACAAGCTCTATGGCAGCCGCATCGCCTTTGCGCGCAGCGTCGACAATCGCTTCACCGCTGGCAAATCCATTGGCGAGCCCCGCCAATGCGAAATTGGTGCCGGACGCATAGGCCTCAAAACAGCCGCGCCCGCCGCACCCGCAGCGCGGGCCGTCCGGGTTGATCATCATGTGCCCGACATGGCCTGCCATGCCGCGATGGCCACGCAGCAAATGCCCGTCCACCACAACGCCGCCGCCAAGCCCGGTGCTGACTGTCACATACACAAGGTTGTCCACGCCCTTTCCTGCGCCATGTTTCCATTCGCCAAAGGCTGCTGCGATGCCGTCATTTTCCAGCAGGATCGGACGCCTGAACGCCTCGCTCAAATTGCGGCGCAGCGGATAGTTCTGCCAGCCCGGGAGCGTCGCAATGTCGAGCACCACGCCGGTGTCGCTGTCGAGCGGGCCGGGAGCGCAGACCCCGATGGCTTCGATCGCGTCAGCCGACAGTCCGGCACTGCTATCATTGGCCAGTTGCACTGCCTGCCGCACGATGACATCTGGCCCTCCGAGGGCGTTTGTCGCAACCGATTCTCGTTTGACCACCACGCCATCCTCATCGACCAGCGCCGCCCGTATCTGCGTGCCGCCGATGTCAATGCCAAGCGCGAAGAGACCAGCCATCGCTCAGGTCTTGTCCAATGCGTGCACCCAGTCGATGCGCGCTGCAAAGTCAGGTGCGCCAAAGGCGAGCGAACCCATTACGATTGTTTCAGCGCCCGCCTTGCGCAGGTCCGGCACTGTGTGTTCGCGAATGCCGCCATCGGCAGCGACGATCAGACGTCGGCCCGTCACAGTGTCGGCAACCAGCTTGCGTGCTTCGGTCAACCGTCTGGTCGCCTCGCCATCCAGCCCTTGACCCTTCACCCCAATGCGCGTGCCGAGCAGCGTCAGCATGTCGATGTCATCCAGCCAGGCCTTCGCCGCTGCAACCGGCGTGTGAAGCTGCAAGACGATGCCCGCCTTCACGCCAAGTTTCCGGATCAGCGCAAGCCCTTCAGCCGCATTGGCGTTTTCCGCATGAAGGCTGATGAGGTCGGCTCCCGCTTCCGCAAACTGCTCGATCTGGTCGAGAACGATCGCGTCGTTGATCATCAGATGCACATGAAAAGGCTTTGCTGTGACGGTCCGCAGCCGAGCTGTCTGGTCCGGAAAAAGCAGGAACGCAGGCGAGAAATGGCCATCGGCAGCATCAAGATGAAAAATATCGGTCCCACCCTCAACCCGCTTCGTGTCGGCCTCCATGTTTGCCAAATCGGCCGACCAAAGCGACATTTCGACGATCAGCCGGTCAGTCGGCAATTTTTCAAACCAATCGGCAGGCGGGCGTTTCATCTTTGATCCCAAGCTCATGACTCCTGTTCCGATAAAAAGGCGGCAAGAGCCGCCCTGAATTCTTCAACATAGCGGCCTTTGTCTGCCGCCTTGGATGTGATTTCAACCAGCTTTGCCCCAGCGATCCGCTTTGCCAGCCATTCGGCATGCGGCATCGGGTGGATAAAATCCTGCCCGGTGCCGATCACCAGAGTCGGCGCCTTAATCCTGCGGACCTCAGCCTCTGTAACCCCCGGCCCGTCTGCAGCGATCGCGTTAAGCAGGTTTGCGACCATCAGCGGATCGGCCTTGTCGAAGTTGCCTAGAAGCGAAGCCAGATTGTCCGGTCCATCAATCGTCAACATCTGCGCTGTCTGTGACGCTGAAAACCCCGCGCGGTCGCCGGTTCGGATGAAAGGCGCCGCTTTGGCGATCACCTGCATATTTTCCGGCGCTCGGCCAATTCGCCATGCCGGCCGGGCAAGCACCAGCGCCTTCACCCGCTCAGGATGCTTGATGGCGATGCGCAGCGAAATTGCTGCCCCCATCGAAATCCCGCCCATCACAAACCGGTCCACCTTGCGCGCATCGGCAAATGCCAGCACATCATCAGCGAAGTTGGCGATGGAGAACCCGTCCGGATTGCCGGGTTCCGATTTGCCCTGTCCCCGGCATTCCAGTGTCAGGCGGCGATAGCCGCTCGCTGGAAAAATTTCGGCAATCTGCGCCTCGTCGCCGCCAAGGCCGTGCTGAAACACAACCGGCGGACCCTCGCCGTTGTCCAGCCCGCGCAGTTTAGCGCCATCGCGCTCAAGCACATGCCAACTCATGCGCCAACAATCTCTTTGAGAAAAGTAGCCACGGATGGCGCTTCAATTTCACTGAGGCCGTGCGTGATCAGCGGACCATCAAAGCCGGCGCTTTTCAACGCGCCGATAAAATGCCGGAAATCGATCACCCCCGTACCCGCTGCGACAAAGTTGCCTTTGGAATCGCGGTCTTTGGCGTGAGCCATGGCAATACGCTCGCCCAGCAAATCAACAGCGCGGGCAATGATGTCACGCCGTTCCGCCTCTCCCGCCACTTCAAACAGATTGGCCGGGTCCAGCACAATGCGGATGCGCGGCGACCCGATCGATTGGATCAGCCGCTGCGCCGCCTGTGCATCGCACACAACATTGGCGAGTTCCGGCTCAATTCCCAGATCGACCGAATGCGCTTCGGCCAGTGCTGCGGCTTTCGTCATCTCGGCGATCAGGTCGCGCCAGGCCTCCGGGCTCTCATTGTCCGGATGATGCCGCCACTGGTCATCGCCATCGCGCGATCCGGTGCACAGTGTGACAAGGTTGGTGCTGATTGCGCCCGCCGCCTTGATCATCACGCCGAGCCGCCGCATGCCGTCGTCGCGTTTGGCCTTGTCCGGATGGATCATGTTGTAGGTGCCGGATACTGCCGCGATCTTGACACCGGTCGCCTTGCTGGCATCTGCAATGCTTTGCGCAGTCTCCGCCGATATCACATCTGGCATGGACACCAGTCCAAGGCAGGTCATGTTGAACTGCACGGACGCATAGCCCGCCTGCCGCGCTGCGGTCAGCGATGGTCCCGCGCCCTGCGCTGCAAATGTCTTGGCGAAAATCCCGACGTCCATCAGACAGGTCCGGACACATCTGCCAGC
>JBAVTG010000189.1:0-21485 GCA_049696015.1 Rhizobiaceae bacterium
CGCGGATCGGTGTAGGCGGTGACCTCATCCTTGCCATTGCGCGTTAAAGTGACGGTGTTCGGGCCGGGCTCGGTTTCGGTGACCAGACGGTTCAGCGAATCAAACCCGTTCGACCAGACTTTTGAGCGCGGATCGGTGACCGAGGTCAGGTTGCCATCGGCATCGCCGCGTGCGGAGCCGGTCATGTCATAGCCGAAGGCCCAGGTCTGGTTGGCTGATGCGCCAATGGTGCGGATCAGGCGGCCAAGCTCATCAAACACGGCGTTGCGCTCTGCAACAACGGTAGCTCCGGCCTTCACCTGCGTTTTGGTCACATTGCCCATCAGGTCGCGGGTGTAGATGATCGATTCGCCAGCCGTGTTGCTGACCGAGGTGAGGCGGCGCGAGTCATTATAGGCCATGGTCAACACCACGCCGCCCGGACGGGTGATGGTGGTCATGTCGCCTGCCGCGTTGTAGCCAAAGCTGGTCAGCGCCTGACTGGCCCCCGGCGCGACGGTGACGCTCGTCAGCCAACCCATCTCATTCCAGGTGAAATCGCTGATGACGCCATTCGGATCGGTGATTCGCGTTGGCAGACCACGCCCGTTGACCGTGTTGACGGTCGTTACCTGCGCCAATTCATTGGTGAAGGTCTTCACATAGCCATTGGCCGGATCGTAGGTGTAGGTGACCTTGTCGCCCGCGCCCGCCAGCGGCCCGTCGATGGTCAGGAGCTGGCCGGTCGCGCTCCAGGTGAAGTCAGTGGCGCGGATTTGTCCCGCTGTTGAATAGGGTGCCGTTTGCGTCGTTGTATCGGTGCCCTTGACCTGCGTCAGCTGGCCTGCCGCATTGCGCGTATAGTCCAGCGTCAATCCCGGCTGGACGATTTGCGTCGGCGTCGACCAGGCCGTGTTCCAGGTGTAGCCGGTGGTCACAGCCAGCGGCGTGCCAAAGCCGCGCATCATCGTCAGCGGACGGCCCAGCGCATCGCGGGTCCATTTGGTGACCCTGCCCTCTTCGTCTGTTTCCGTCGCCTTGAAAGTGGCGGAGTCGCCGGTCAGGTATGTGGTGGTTGAGTTGGATGCCGCGCAGTTGAGGCTCGACTGGCCGTTGACCGACTTCAGCACATAGACGCCGGACATCAGCAGATTGGATGATCTGCCATAAGTATAAACGCTGACCTTGCCGAGCGCGTTGGTGACTGTGCGGGTCAGGTCACTGCCCGACGTGCCGTAAGCAACCGTAATCCGTCCGTCGCCTCCCGCATGCTCGCTTAAAGTTGCCCGGCCTTGGCCGTCATAAGCAAACGTCGAATAGCGGATACCGCGGCTGTCGGTGACGCCCGTCAGGAAAGTCGGATAGCGCGGGTCCTCATAATGGTAAGTCGATGTTTCGACCGTCACATTCGACGTGCTCTTGCGCGCCACGCCCGTGAGCCGCAAGACATGCCCGGCCGAAGGCGAAACAGCCGGTGGATCGTAGGAGTAGACCAGCTTGGCGCCATCGGGCAGCGTGATCTGATCGATTGCTTCCGGATAAGGCAGCATGGTCGGATCGTTCAAGACGGAAGGCACAAATTGACGCCAGGCAAATGTCAGTGTCCGGCCATAACTATCGGTAATTGTGGCCAACTCTCCCTTGGCACCGTATGCAAAATTCTGAACATAACCATCCGGCTCGCTGAGCGACACCGGTCGTGCAATGCCGAAGCTGGACGTGGAGTCATTCGGGTTGTGGCGGAAGGTCTGCAACAGCCATATCCGGCCGCTCTTGTATTCGGTGACACGCCACTGCGAACTTGCAGTCAGTAGACTGCCGTAGCTCGCTGGCGGTGCTCCGACAAGTTCAACCTTGTAGTCAAAGGTCGGGCCCGCTGTTGCCGAACTAAATACAGATCCACTGCGATTGTACCCGAAAGCCCTTCCGTCCGGAAGGAAGAGTGTTCCGCCATATCCACCGGTCGCGATAAACCTGTCCAGATGCCACACAACCGAAAAATTGAAGCCCCATCCGCCAAGCTGACCGTTGATCGGCGCCCAAATATCCAATGAACCGCGCCAGCGCTGAGGCGTCGAGCGGTAGAATCGCTCAACCGTCATTCTGCCATCCGAGGTGGCAAAATCAGTCTTGGCCTCATATTTTGCACCGGAAGAAAGGAGAATTGGATTGCCGTCAGATTCACCGCAAGCGTCCCCTTCGTGAAGCTGCGTCTTGCGGCAAAGATTTGGCGTTGTCGGCGAGTAGTCAAATTCACAATAGAACGCGACTGAATTGGGGTCGATGGTCGTGCACTCCGTTGGGCTGAAGTCAGGCTCCGGACAACCGTGACGCGAAGTGGTCCATTCGCATCTGTAGAAATTTGGGTTGTTGGCGGCTTGCCGCGCGCCGATAAATCGGCTTTTCCCTACCAAGTTGTAATAAGTAAACTCTCTCATGCAAGCTTCAGAGGGCGAACTGAAATATTCTCCGTGTGATTGCCAGCCGAGATAACCCTCGCCGCCGGCATATGCACTGCCCGAGCCCGCCAATCCGAACCACGCAACAAAGACGGCAAAGCAGGAACGGCGTGCCAATGGAAGCAGGCTGCGACGAATAACTTGCCGGAAAAAACCCATAACTGTCCCCCGCCGCAAAGTTGCCGACCCGGCAACCGCAGTCATTTCAAATCCGCGCCAGATAGAAACCAAAGCGGCATGCAACCGCCTAATCTCAATTCCCCAACCGGTTGCGTGCACAACCCGATTTGTCAATCTTGCACGTATACCTATCAACAGCTATTGCGAGAATAGCCATCAATTTTTCACCTGATGGGCCAAATCACTCGTGTTCCCGGCAAATACAATTCTTGGGCAACGTCCCGGACATCAGCACGTTGAAAACAAAACGAGTTTACCGCAAGTCATCAGAATTCAACAATCATAACGATAACAATCATGATTCGCGATTAAGTTCCGGATCTGGCAATCATCATAAATTTGCGAGCCCGGATATTGCTGCCGCACCAGTGCTCCTTCATGGTTACTGGTCACTCTGCCCATTGGTCGCCGTTCAATCGCGTTTTCGAAATATGTATGCCCTGTTGCTTCACATCAGCGCCTTTGTTTTGCCCGCTGATCTGCTCACGTCGCAACACTGCCGAATAGAATTTCGAAGCATTGGTGATTAGTTGCCCCGTTTGAAACGGCTGCGACGGCGTTTATGGACAAAGCAAGAATAAACTGTGGAAACATTCATCGGTTCACGAAGCAGCACAACCAAACCCGCAACGCTTGGTATATCCAAGGCTCCTGGCGTGGTGGTGCGATGGTGATGCGTTTTCTTTTTTTGGTTGCGGTGTGCGCGGTTGTAGCCGGATGCACGTCCACGTCGGGCAGCCCCGTGGATGATCTGTTTTCAAGCACCATGAGAGAGATGGATTCGTTTGGCAAACCGGCAAAGTCCGGGCCAGCTTATTCAAGACTTCTGGCAGCTTCCTCGGATAACAATGGCGGTGTATCG
This sequence comes from Rhizobiaceae bacterium, assembly GCA_049696015.1. Classification (GTDB taxonomy): domain Bacteria; phylum Pseudomonadota; class Alphaproteobacteria; order Rhizobiales; family Rhizobiaceae; genus JANMEX01. Next base: position 3,481 of record JBAVTG010000189.1, read on the forward strand.
GGCGCATACCAGGAGGGAACTGGCTCCTATGTGTCTGCAAGGGCGCCGTTGATTGAGCGCAGCGCCCTGGCAGCAGGCGGCGAAGGCTACACACTCAATCTGGTAGACGCGCCGATCAAGGCCGCCGCCAAGAATGTTCTCGGCGACATATTGGGTGTCAGCTATTCGGTGGACGCGCGGGTGCAAGGCGCCGTGACGCTGCAAACCCCGGAACCGGTGGATCAGGCGACGCTTGTAGATCTGTTCGAGACGTCTCTTGCCGCCTCCGGCGCCTCAATTGTCCGGCGTGGCAAAGGCTACCAGATTGTGCCATCCACCGACGCTCTGGCATCAACCCCTGCGGTGTCTGTTCCGTCGGTCTCGCCAGCAGGTCCCGGCGTCAGCGTTCAAGTCATTGAACTGAGCTACATTGCAGCGTCGGAAATGAAAACGATACTGGAGCCAATCTCGCGCCCGGGCTCGATTGTCCGGTCCGACGCCTCGCGTAACCAGCTCATGATCACGGGGACGGCGCAGGATCTGAAAGCCATGCGCGATGCGATATCCGTGTTCGATGTTGACTGGATGCGCGGCCGCTCAGTTGCGATGCATCCGCTCAAGAATTCGAAACCCTCTGCCGTGGCAAGCGAGCTCGATCAAGTCTTCGGCACGTCCGGCGAGAACAGCGGCGTCATCAAGTTCATCGCCAACGAGCGGCTGAACTCGGTGTTGGTGATATCCTCGCGCCCGGCCTATCTGCGCCGTGCGCAGACATGGATCCGCAAGCTGGACCAAACCGCCAATACAAATGACGAACAACTGTTTGTCTACCAGATCCAGAACCGGCCCGCAAAAGAGCTTGCCGCAGTTTTGCAATCCGTGCTCGCAAAGAGCTCGAACCAGGTTGTAGGAGTTTCGGCGGCCCAGCCCAATCCGGTAGCGCCGGATTTGACCGCAGCGACATTGGAGAGTGATGCTTCGCAGCCCGACGTTCAGCCGGCTTCATTTCAACCAGCCGCTTATGCGCCACCGGAAGGATCAAGGGCGCCGTCTGTCGTAGCCGATATCGAGAACAACGCCTTGCTCATCTCTACCACTGCGCGTGACTACAAGCGGATCGAGCAGATTGTGCGCCAGCTCGACATGATGCCGACACAGGTCATGATTGAGGCGGTCATAGCCGAGGTGCGGCTGAGCGACGAGTTGAAGTTTGGCGTCCGCTGGGCGGTGGAAAGCGGCAAATTCCGCTTCAATCTCTCGGACGCGATAGGTGGATTTGCCGGTGCGAGCCTGCCGGGAGCAGCGTGGTCATTTGTGTCAAGCGACCTTCAGGTGACGCTCAATGCCCTTGCGTCCATTACCGATGTGAACATTGTATCCTCGCCCAACATTATGGCCTTGAACAACCAGAAAGCCTCGCTTCAGGTTGGCGATCAAGTGCCGATTGTCACACAGCAGGCAACCGGCGTTGTCACAGCCGGCGCGCCGGTCGTCAACTCGGTCACGCTTAAAGACACCGGCATCATTTTGACGGTGACGCCCCGCGTGAACGCCTCTGGCCGTGTCTTGCTGGACATCGATCAGGAAGTTTCAAACGTCGTGAAGACAACAACCTCAGGCATTGATTCCCCAACGATCCAGCAGCGCAAACTCTCCACCAAAGTGATTGTCAACGACGGCGAGAGCATTGCACTTGGCGGGCTCATTCAGGAGCGAAACACCCTGGACCGCGGGCAGGTTCCCGTCGTTGGCGATATTCCAATTCTCGGCAACCTGTTCAAGAACAAGACCGATACCATCAACCGGACGGAGCTTATCATCTTCATCCGCCCCCACGTCGTGCGCAACATCAATGAAGCCCGCGACGTTACGGAGGAGTTCCGGCAGAAGCTGAATTTCAGTTCCGCCCTGCCGCTTCGCCGCAAGGGCGGCACCCAGTTGCAGCGTGATCTCAACCGGTTGAAATACTGACATGACGTCTCATGCCGGCTTCACGCTGTTTCTCGGGTTGGCGCTGGCGCTCGCGGCTATCTACGATTTCCGCCAGATGCGCGTTCCGGACAGACTCAATCTCGCAATTGCTGTCGGGGGCGTGGCCTATTGGCTCTTTGCCAATCCGGATTTTCTGGGAGCGCAGTTTTTGTCAGGTGCGGCTTTCGGGGGTTCCGTCTGGCTGCTACGGGAGGCGCATGCGCGGCTCGCGGGCCGTATCGGTCTTGGTCTTGGCGACGTCAAGTTGGCGGCGGCTGGCGCAATCTGGCTCAATCCGGTCATGCTGCCGCTGTTTCTGTTTGCTGCGAGCCTTTCGGGCCTTGTATACGCCACCGCGCAGACCTTCGTTCAAGGCGGTGATTTACGCCAGACCCGCATCCCGTTCGCGCCGTTCCTGAGCGGCTCCATTCTCTTTTGCTGGCTCTTGGAGCAATGGCCATGACACACATACACGGGACCGACTTGACGGGCGGAGCAGACGCGGGCAGACGGGATGCCGGTTTTACGCTGGTCGAGCTTCTCGTCGTGCTGGCCATCATCGGTCTGGTTGCAGGAATTGCAGCTCCGCAGGTCCTGCGCTATCTCGGCACGGCGAAGGTCAATGCCACGCAGACCCAGATGGCGAACATCGCCAGCGCGCTCGATCTCTACTTTCTTGATGCCGGAGCCTATCCGCCGCAAGACGCCGGACTCGCCGCGCTCGTCACGGCGCCTTCCGGTGTTTCCGGATGGAACGGTCCATATCTCAAGCCCGGCGCCGCGCTGCTTGATGGCTGGGGCAAGGCCTATGCCTATTCGGCGTCCGCGGACCAGGGCGTGAGCGTCCTGTCATACGGCCGTGATGGCAAGCCCCAAGGCGAAGGGCTTGATGCCGATCTGGTCCATAAGGTGCAGTAGGCGCTGGATCGTCCAACCCACCCTATGGACGCGCAATCCAAGCCACGTCAGATGCAGTCAGCGTTTGCCCGCCCTTCGCCATTCTTGTCACATGGACAGAGACAGCAAGCGGCAGCCGGCCGGGCTCAGCCCAGCTTTCGTGCCAAACCGGCTTGCCGTTGTCAGGATCGAGTGACCCAAAATAGGCAAATTCGGCGGCTAGCACATTCGCAGTCATCAACGCTGCCGACGGCAGGACGCGATCTGTCCCCTTTCTTCTGGACAACGAAGTCTGCACAAGATCCTGATCTGGCGTCACCTCGAAGGACACGCTCCTCAGACCCTGCATTTGAGCGCCAAGCCGCGTCATGGCAACAAAGCGGACCTGCGTCTTTTCGCCGGCTAGATAGACCGCCTTGCCGCCGTCTCCTGCGTCAAGCGGCATGAGTTCTGCCTGTTCAATCAGCCGTGCCATGTGCCGAGCCGCCGCTTGCAGCGCCAGCTGCTCGCCATTTCGGCCGCTGATGTCAATCAACCTGCGAAACTGGCCAGTCATGACCGCCATCGTTCCTGCCAAGACCGAAATGAGCACAAGTGCCACAAGCACTTCGGCCAGCGAGAAACCCGCCTCGCCTCCCGCCGCCGTTCCTGCCTGCCTGCCCGTCATTGCTGCAGTGATCCAGTGACGGCTGTCTGCAGGCGAAGCAACGGTTCAGTTGATGCCGGATTGAAAATCTCCACTGTAAGCAGGAACGTCCGCCCTGCTGCTCCGGCGCTTTCTTCGCCGCCCAAAGGCTCGGCCGATCTTCGCCACTTCAGGCCGGTTGCGGTGTCCGTGCCTTCGAGGGATGTGCCAACCGCTGCCGTATCAGTCTCCGTGATCAGCCTTGCGCCGAGAACGCTTGCGGTTGCCAACCGGTCTGCACCGGCCATCTGCGCTGTTGCCATGGACACTGAGCGGGCAAATGCCGTTGCCGCAACAGCAAGGACCATGAGCGCAACCAATGTCTCCAACAGGGTAAAGCCATCATCTGCTCCGCCTCGGACTTGATGTCTCACGGCGCCTCCCCGGCAAGTTCGACCGCGCCTGTCAACCAGTTGATCCGGACAGCGGCGCCCGTTCCCGGGCGTCCTTCGAGAGTGATTTCGCCGCCGCTGGATGTGCCGTCCGGAAACACTAGGATTGAACCCTTGTTGTCCTGCTCGATCAGCTCCAAACCGGTCTTGACGGAGATAGAGAAGTTTTGCGGGATTTCGATCCGGGTGCCGCCAATGGTGACAGTGCGGTCAGCAACATTGACCGTGATGCTCTGCGGCGCCGCCTTGGCGACTGCCTGTGCTTCAAGCCGCGCTGCCAAGATCGCGATCTGCCGCGCCAGCGCTGCCGGCGTTTCCTGACGCGTGCGTCCAAAAGGATTTCCTGCAATCACAGCCATGGCAATGGCGGCAATTGTCAGCGCCGCCAGCATCTCGATCAGCGTGAAGCCATCCGTCGGACCCGCCCTCATTGGATGGCCAGCTCGTTGATCGCAAGGAGCGCTGCCATCACCGAAACAACCAGGCCGCCGATCACGAGACCCATGACAATGGTCAAAGCCGGAGTCAGTATGGCTAAAAAGCGGTTCAGCCGTTCCCGCGACGCGGCATCAATCAGGCCGGCCGCCCGCGCGGCCATTTGCGGCAGCCGGCCAGCGTCATAGCCCACGGCAATCAGTGACAGCGTCTGACCGTCAAAGAGCCCGGTATCCTTGAGCGCTTGCGGCAGACGCTGGCCTGCGGACACATCATCCCTTGCCTTCATCAGGCACTTTCGAAGCGACGGATAGGCGGCGCTTTGCGCTGACATTAAAAGCGACTGCGCCATCGGCGCGCCGTTTTCAAGCAGCATCGACAGGCTTGTCAAATAGCGTGACAGGCCATCGCTGCGCATAGCGCGGCCAACGAGCGGCAGGCGAAGAGCCGCACTTTCCATTCTCGATGCCAGTGTTTTGCGGACAGACGGAAACAACAGAGCGATCGCAGCCCCGCACGCAGCCAACACGGCAAACGGCGCGCCCTGTTCCAGAATGCCCCTCAGCGCAGCGAACGCCTCTATTGCAAACGGCGGCGGCTTGCCCGAATTGGCAAAGACAGGCTCAATGGAAGGAACCAGCGCAAATGTGACGACCCCGAGTGCTGCCGCCATCAATGTGATAAGAAAGGCTGGATAAGCCAGTGCATTGAGAACCATCGTTCTCATCTTGGCGCGGTCTTCCATTCGCGAGGCGATATGCGCGAACACGTTCGGCAGACTCCCGGCATTCTCCCCGCTCGCAATCATCGCCAATGCATCAACCGCGACAGTCCCGAGTTTTGAGAACGCATCTGCGGCGGGCCGCCCGGCGGACATTTCAGTGGCAACCAGATCGGCAGCATTGTTTTGCGCCGCATTGAGCCCCGACGTGCGCATGGTGTGCAAAGCCTGCGTGACGGTCAGACCTGCGCCGGTCAGCATGGCGAGATCGTTGAACATCCGCGCGAGGTCTGCCTTACGGGCGCCAAAAGCAAAACGGACGCGCTTTTCTCCGCGAGCAGCATCTGCGTTTGCCTTCAGTTCAATAAGCTCAAAGACAGTACGGCCGTCTGCAGCCAGTTTGCGAAGCGCCTCTTGGCGTGTCGACGCTTCGATCGCGCCATTGTGTTGACCACCGCTGCTCGAGATGGAACGGTATGAAAAGTTCATCGCGGCGCGCCCGCTTCTGCTATCGCAACCCGCGCTGCTTCTGCCGCTGAGGTGAGACCTGCCCGCGCAAGTGCCGCTGCATGTGCGTCAAGGGTTACGAACCCTTCGCGCTCCAACTGGCGCAAGACGGTCTCTTCGTTCGAACCACCGCTGATCAACCGGGAAACTGCATTGCCAATCGACGCGATCTCATAGGTTGCCGTGCGCCCCTGCATGCCTGTTCCGCCGCATTTGGCGCACGCAGCCCGAGACTCATTATCCGGGCAGCCGCAAGTTTTGCGAAGCAGCCGCTGTGCTGCCACTCCCTTCAGCGTCGCACCAATCAGATAGTCGTCAATGCCCATGTCGCGCAGGCGCGTGATCGCTCCGGCGGCGCTATTGGTGTGCAGTGTCGACAAGACCAGATGTCCGGTCAACGCGGCCTGCATGGCAATTTCCGCCGTCTCCTTATCGCGGATTTCGCCAATCAGAATTATGTCCGGATCCTGACGCAGGATCGACCTGAGGGCGCGGGAGAACGTCAACCCCGCGGCCACATTCGTCTGCAGTTGCGTGATCCCGTCGAGGCGGTATTCGACCGGATCCTCGGCGGTGAATATCTTCGCTGCCGGATCGTTGATCAGCGACATCAAGGCGTAGAGTGTGGTCGTCTTGCCGCTGCCGGTCGGCCCTGTGATGAGAACGATGCCGTTCGGCAAGCGGGCCAAAGCCTCAAGCGACCGGCGTGCTCTTGCGTCGAAGCCCAGTGTGGTCAAGTCGAGCGCAACCTTGGCGCGGTCGAGGACGCGCAACACGATCGTCTCGCCATGAATGACCGGCGAGATGGAAACACGCAGGTCCATTTCCTGGCCGCGCACCGTCAGCCGCATGCGCCCGTCCTGAGGCAGGCGCCGCTCGGATATGTCCAGCCCGGACAATATCTTGATGCGCGTGACAATGCCCGGAAGCAGGCTGGCCGGGGCTGTTTCAATTGTCTCAAGTGCGCCGTCCACACGGAAGCGCACGCGCAATTCATGCTCAAACGGCTCAATGTGAATGTCGGTCGCGTGGGCGTCAGAAGCAGCTTGCACAATGCGCGAGACAAACCGCACAACCGGCTCTTGCCGCGCAAAATCACGAAGCCGGTCAAGATCGTCTTCATTGGTTTCACGCGCCGGAGAACCGCCCGTCTCAGCGCCTTCACGAGCACCAGCGGCAAGCGCCACAAGTGCTGCCAAGATGCTGTTGCGTGTTGCAACGACGAGGCTTGCCGGTGCGCCCTGCTCATACTCGACCATGTTCAGTCCGCTGCTGTCGAACGGATTGGCGGCGGCAATGTGACAGCTGCCGTCAGGCATCGCCACCGGCAGCAGCGCGTTGGCGGTCAGGAACCCGATCCCAAGCGCCTCGGCCCGTCCGGCGTCAGCAATGCCGCCCGGCTGTTCGACAAAGCGGCACTGCACAAACGCTGCCGCCGCTTTTGCGAATACCTCTTCACGCATCAGCCCCAGCTCGGTGACGACTGCGTCAAGCGGATGACCGGTCGCCTCAAGCGCCGCCGCGAGGCGCGAGGCGGCGCCTTCCTGCAGCACCGCACTGTCGACAAGGCTGCGGATAAAGTCCCTTGCCTGTTGCGGCACCGCCATCACGCGCCCTCCCCGGCAAGCGCCACGATGGCCGCCATGCCATGCTTGCCGAAAAAGGTTTCGCAAGTCTCATCCTGGGGACCGGCCCCGATGGGCGATGTCTCGTGCCTGAGTTCCACCGGCGTGAGAAAAACCAATCCGGAGCCGGCGTCTGCCGGCCGGACAGTGCCGTCGGCGGTCAACTCCATTTTCCCGCGCCGCTGCAACTGTGCCTTTACGGTCAGCGCACCTGAAGGAACGCGCCCCTGAACGACAAAATAGGCTGAGGAAGGCTCAATCGCTTTGACCGCTGATGCCAATGCGGCCGGCGCCTCGTCCAGATGGAGGGTGCCAGTGCCGCTGTGAACGGTGAATAGCGCGCGGGCGTCGGTCAGGCTCAGACCTTCCGGCGCGGGGAAATCCTCAAGCTCGCCTACCGATTCAAACTGCCCGTGCTTGTAGCCGCCCCGCACGGAGAGCGGTTCCGGCAGCGCCGCGCTTGTGGCCACTGTACGAAATGCGACAACAGCATCTGCCAGCTGCAGCGCGCTGTCCGGCGATGCCCCCAGCGCCGCAAAGCCCAGCGCCAGCAGTTGGGGCGAGGCTGCGTTCAGATCAACGAGTCCCGCGTGGTTTTGAAATGAAAACCGGACGCCGCCGGATGGCGTGTCGCAGACAACTTGGCGCAACAGGACTGGCACGCCGAGCCGTGTCTGGCTGACGTAGCGCTGGCCAGCAAGAATGAGCAGGCCGCGCGCTGCCAGCCGATCCTTGAGGTCCGCAGCCACATTGCGGGCAATCAACGCCTTTGTGCGCGCACCGGTCAAGAACGGCGTGATAACAGCGGCAGACAGCAACAGGAATGACAGAACCGCAAACATGGCAAAGCCAGCGTCTCTGTCGTTCGCATACCGGACTTCCCTCACTTTCATGGCCCGGCCGCGCCTCCGGGCAAAGGCGGATAGAGATCGAGCCTGATGGCAGACGCTCCATTTGCCAGATTTGCAGACGACGCTGTGATGCCGCTGATCTTCCAGTCGCGGTATTGTTCGCCATCTGCCAGCCAGACCGGCGCGCCGCCGCTCTGGTCTGCCAACAGCGCCATCGCGCCCTTCGGCGTCATCTGGATACCGATCAGCGTCACTTCTGGCGCAGGCAATGCCGGCTCAGGCGCCGCAAGGACAGGAACAGCTTCGGACAGAATGGCGGGCGCTGGCACGTCGACGGGCGCGGGCGCTGTCCACGGCCGCCGGTCTGGCGCAAACAGCGGCCGGCTGCTCGCCTGCAGCAGACTGACCTCGCGGAGATTCAGGGCAATCACGCCACCTGCTTCGTTAAGCGCAACCCTCCGAGCGTTGTCAGCTACAGGCGACACATCCACCGGGGTGATAGCCAACTGCCAATTTGCCAATCCAAGTCCGGCCAACGCGGACAGCGCGGCAAGGAGCGGAAACGACATCCTCATTGTGGCACCGCCCCTTGGTCTAGTGCCTGTCCCGGCTCTTCGTTCTGCGCTGCGGGCGCTGCTTGGCGCACGACGCCGTAAAGCCGGATGCTGGCCGTCAGCGTCATCGGCCGGTCTGCCAGCGGCGCGCCTTCCGAGCGCAGTGTGAACTCGCGGACCAGAAGCGGCGGCTTGCCGGACTCAATGTCCGACAACGTCCCCTCGATTGCTTCGTTGGTTCCGGAAATGTCGGCGCGAAGCCCGATCAGCAGCAGGCCGTTTTCCACAATGTCCGGAACACCGCCAGACGAGGAAACAGCCGCACCGTGCGCCTGCGCAATGGCGCTGATGCGGCTTTGCAGGTTGGCTTTGGCAATCGGCAAGTTTTCAGCCTCAATCAGCAGGCCGCCGCTGCCGGTGTCAATTGGCGCTGCCGCAAGCTTCAGCGCTTCGTCCTTCATCGCCGCAAGCCCAGCCATTCTTCCGGCCCGCGCGCGCAACTCGGCGATCTGCGCCGACTGCCCCCTCAACAAGGCCGCCGCCTCGGCCGCCAAGAACAGAGGCAGCAGCAGACACATGATGCCGAGCAGGACAGCGACGCCATCCTGAAGGGCGCGCGGCGCGTTCATCAGCCGGGTGAGCAACATCCGCTCAGCCTCCCGCCGCCAGGCTGAGCTGGAAGCGCTCGCCTTCAATGCCCGGCGTCTTGATGACAGGCGCGGTAAAGTCCGCCTTGGAAAACAGCGGTGACTGTTCCAGCGCCACCACCAGCGCCGCAGCTTGCCAAGCATAGCCCGAAATGGAAACCTCGCCACCCTTTACTGACAGATCGGTAAGGTAAGCCGAGTCCGGCAGCACGCGCGCCAACTCTTCCCAGACGCCGGTCACAGGCTCTGCATTCTCGATATTCTTGCGAAGCGCCGAGAGTTCAGCGAGCGCCGCCGAGCGCCGGTCAAGCGCTGCGCGAGCGATTTTCGCGTCTGCGGCCAGCGCCTCGGCCTGCATTGAAACCGCAGCCAAAGCCGCTCCGTTCCGCATCCGCAGATGCATGAATGTCGCACACAATGCGAGCGCAACCGCTATGCCGGAGACAAAGGCCAGCCGCCTTCGCAAGGCCTCCCCGTTTGGCGCGATCAATTGCTTCTGCGAGCGTGCAAGTGCCACGACGCCCTGAGGTGTTTCAAACTCGATGCCCGTCACCCTGATGCCATTCTTGCGCAAGGCGGCGAGCACCGGGTCAAGGATTGAGTTTTTGACAATGGCGCAAGTGGACGCCTGTTCACCGCCGCATACTGGCAGAATCCGGACCTGATCAGCCTTGAACGGCGTCGACACGCCAAGGTCCAACGCCGCTGCTGCAGCGAGGCGCGAAGCGGGCAGCGACAGGCTCGACAGCGCGCGCAGCACATGTCTGTCACGCCCAAGCCGGATTATGCCGCCGCGCCTGTGGATTTCCCCGGCTTTCAACATCCCGGCCAAACGTCCTGCCAGCTCTTCGGCCGGAAACACGCCGCTGCCGTCTGGCGATGCATCACCTGCCCGGACTATAATCGCGTCTCCGCCAGAAAGCGCCAAAGTGAACTCTGCCTGCCGCCGCGCAAGCCAAGGCGCAAGGCGGCCTGCCAGCGCGCCCATCCACCAAATCCAAAAATCCCTGAGCGCCTGAACCATCAATCACCGCAGCGTTACATATGCTGAAGGCGTCACCTTAGCTTCATTTTGAGTGCAAGGACCCGGCACACTTTCGATATTCACAGAAAATGACCATAAGTCGGGGCGAAACTTGGCAACAACATCATATATGCCGCGAGCCTTTTTGCGCGCGAATGGCAACTTTTGCCCGCACTTATTAAGTTCGCCGGTCAAACAATGTCATATCCGCATTGATCAATATCGCCGTAGTTAAGGAATAAGCCAGGTTGCTTTAAATGCTGCTTGCAAATACGCCGCATCGAGGCAATTATTGAAACCGGGCGCGCATGATGCTGAGAGGCTTCATCATGGCGGGAATATCGGCAGGCAATAGCGCCGACAGTTGGGCTCATGGAAGAAGGCTGCATGGATTGTCGCCGGCAGTCGCAACCGCTGTCGGCAATGCGATTGGCGAGGCGCAAACCGCTCTTCCCTATATCCTTAATGTCAGGCCAGACCCGATTGATTTCCGTGATTACTATTATCAGGCAACGCTGATCGAAATTCCGGCTGTCATGGCGCCGGTCGTTGTGCCGGGCGAAGACTTGTTTGTCCGCCATCAGCGCGCCGAAGGCAGTTGCACCGGTCAGGCGCTCGCCGCCGTTATAGATATCCAGAATGCCAAACGCCGCGAATTTGGCGCAGATGTGCCCTCGAGGGTGAGCGCGCGGATGCTGTACAGCGCGGCGCAGGCTTTTGACGAATATCCCGAAGACGGACTTCCCGGATCGTCAATCCGCGGGGCGCTCAAGGGTTTTTGGAACCGCGGCGCGTGCGACGAAACGATGATGCCTTATCTTGCGGGTTTCAAGAATGACGAACTGACCGTTGACATCGCCAAGGACGCGCGCCGCGTGGCGCTCGGCGCCTATTGCAGGCTCAAACACGCGCTCAATGACTACCACGCCGCGCTTTCAGAGGCCGGCGCCATCGTCGTTTCGGCTGTCGTTCACAAGTATTGGTCGCCCGAAACGATTGTCGCAAACAAGGGAGTAATTGCCTTTTCGGACAAAACCAAAGTTGAGGGCGCCCACGCATTCGCCATTGTGGGCCATACGCCCGAAGGGTTCTTGGTACTGAATTCCTGGGGGCCAAAATGGGGAGGTTACAATCTTGCTCAGGGCTTGCGCGATTATTGGACGGCTGACAACATCGATGGGCGGCCGAAGGTTCCACTAACTCTGGAACAAGCCAATTCCATACTCAGGCGTAACCCGCAAATCCGCGACGCGCCAATGCCTGGCGTTGCGTTGTGGAGTTATGAGGACTGGAAAAACCATGTGCTTGATGCCTGGGTCATGCGCCTGGCCGCACCGACACGGCTCCCGTCCGGCTTTGTCGGAGGTTACCGCCCGCCGGCATCGCCGGTCGCCGGGAAAGCAGGAAAGCTGGAGTCTGTGCGCGAGAGCGAGGTGCTTGGCCACATCATTCATCTGCGCGACGGCAAGCTGGTGAAGGACGGACAGTTCGCCACACCCATCGAAAGCATCATGAAGACAGCCTCTCACATTGCGGCGAGCAAACCGGAAAAGTACAAGTCAATCCTGTTTTACGCACACGGCGGCCTGAACACGCGCGATGCGGCAGTGGCGCGTGCCAAGGCCATGATCCCGGTTTTCAAACGCAATTTCATTTATCCGGTCTTCTTCGTTTGGCGCACAGGCGCTGGCGACACGATCGGCGATCTCCTCACGGCATTCCTGCCGAAGGTTGAAGAGCGCGCCGGCGCTTTTGAGGGCGTGCGCGACAAATTGTTCGAATCCTTCATCGGGCCGGCAGCAAAACCGCTGTGGTCGGAAATGAAACGAAATGCCGAGGCGGCGTTTACCGGCAAGGCCGAAGGCGCAGAGGCCTTTCGCCACCTTGCCGCTGCGGCGGCCGGCCGCAGTGCCGGGGCTATGCCGATCCATCTGGCCGGCCACAGCGCCGGATCAATTCTTGCGGGGCACCTTGTTTCCTCAATTGGCCCCGCCGGGCCGCAGATCGCCAGCACCACACTGCATGCGCCGGCTTGCACCATTAACTTCTTCAAGACGCGATTTGCGGATCCGGGCAAGGCAGGCGATTTGACAATAGTCAATTTGCCTGAGTCAGGCGATGCTGCCAAGGACCCCGCTTTGCCAGGCTACAGCAAGTCGATCCTCTGGCTGGTCTCGCGCGCGCTCGAAGCCAATATGGATGCGCAGATCCTCGGGCTTGAAGCACATTGCAAGAAAGCCAGACTTTCGCTGAAGCCGGTTCTTTCCGATGCCAAGGAAGGCAAGAAGAGCCGCGCGGCGCGGCATGGCGACTTCGACAATGATCCCCACACAATGAATTTTCTGCTGTCGTCAATCACCGGAAAAATAATCGGCGACATGAATGGCGGATTCAAGCTCGCCGATATCGGCGGCGATCCGGGTTTTTAGAAGGTGCGGCTATGGAAGTTGCCAAAGCGATCAAAGTCAAACTGAAGTCAACGCCGCGCAGCGAGCCTGGCGGCGTGCGGCCTGGGCGCGGGGTCTTGTCCCTTCGTGATCTTGCCGTGATGGAGGACAGTCTGCCGCCGATTCACTTTGAAGTGGACGGCACACTTATCATTACAGATTCCACGCGCGATGACTTGGCCATTTTCACCTCGGGCGCCAACGCGCCAGCCAACAGGACAGCGCTCGAAAACGCTGCCCGGCATGTGGTCAGGGTTGATATCAAGAACCGGTCGAATGTCGGCACGGCGGTGATGGTCGCAAGGGGAGTTGCGGCCACCTGCCGTCATGTGATTACAGAATTTGCCAGTCCAAAGGTCGGCGGAACGCAAGACCAGTTCTGGGATCTTGATGCTTCAAGAGAGCCCAGTCTTGTTCTCACGGCGGGACATGGCGCGCCAGAAACCGCCGTTGCCGTTACCGGAATCCTGCTTGCCGCAGATCATATGCCACTGCCAGGGAATTCGGGGCAAATCAACTACAGCAAACCCGAGATCGCATTCGTTACTTTTGATCCAGCGCCATTGGCAATACCTGATCCCACAATCAGCTTCGGCCATGACTTTGCGCCCCCCTTTTCCCGCGCCGTCGCTGTCATCGGCTTTCCAAGCCGCGACTACGCCCAAATCTGCGCGGACGCTGGACTTGAAGGCGAGTATTTCCAGAGAGTATTCGACAAGATGACGTCTGTGTTTGGACCAGCGAAAACAGCGGCGCCATGGCAGAAGTGCGCGGGCATCGGCGTTATGAGCCATCCGGTCGGTTCTGCGGCCCCCAATAAGAAGCGGCTGTTTGCTCCGCACTCCGCTCCGACGCTGCCGGGCGCGTCCGGCGGTGCGGTCATCGATCTCACAACCGGAAAATTGGCGGGAATTCACTGTTCCGGTCAGAACTTTATCACAAATTTCAGTCAGCTTTTCCACGTGCTGAAAGTCAAACCTGCCGGTTACCCCAATTTGAAAGCGTATTTGAATACACTGCTGGTTTAACCGAGTCGCATCGGAAGCCGGGTGACCGAGAGAAAACTGCGTTTTGATGGAATCAAAGCGTTTGCTCTTTCTCTTTATCTTGTCGTGTTTTCCTCAAACGCTTGATGTTCCATCAGGCTTGGAAACGCTCTAAAATGTCGTGATCCGCACCTCCGCCCTCCCCGTCAATCGATGCACGCGATAGTCAAGTCCGGCTGTGCCTTCCCCGGCGGGCAATTGCCCGATTGTTTCCATGAACCACGCCCGAGTCGGTCGCGGCCCTGCCGATTCAGCAGCACGCTCCAGCAGGTCCGCCAGTGCCGATGTCAAGGCTTCGGCAAATGGCAGGCCATCCTGTTGTGTTGTGACTGAAAGGTGCAGCCGGTGCCCCTCGGCCCGCCAGGTTTGCAAGCTGGCGGCAGATCCGTACGCCGGCGCATAGATCTCAGCGGGCGGCCGTTTTGCCATTGACCGGTTCAGGCCAAAGGGCAGGAAAATGCCCGTCCCGCTCCCCTCTTTTGCCTGAATGCCGGCAAATTCCAGCGCCTGGCGCTCCCAGTTGAAAAGTCTTTCAGGCAAAATGACAGAAGCGTCAGGTCCTGCCGTGGCACGAAGCGCTTTCCATTGTAGCAAAAGGCTTGCGCGGTCACTGCGCACATCCAGAGGGTTTTCGTTTCCGACAAGATCCGCCAGCGGGAATAGCACGGGAACTCCGCAGCGGCGGGCGGCGGCAAGTATCTGGCGTTCAGGATCGACAAAGGGCATCACAACCGCCACGGCGCCATCGCCCGGACAAGGCCATTGGCCATCTGGGCCGGGGCCATACTGTTCCGTCTTGAGCGCCAGCCTGTTTCCTTGCCGCAACCCGTTGCCGATCTTGCCCTGCAAGAGGGCGCGCAAAGCCTCGGCTTCCGCGGCAAACGCATCGGGAGCCGCTATGGAAAACACCAGCTCGCCGGCCCGAACACCCGTTGCCTGCTTTGCCGGAAGGACTTCGAGATAGGTCCACAAAGCGGCTATTTCCGCCTCTTCCATTTGATAGCGCGGCATCCGCGGCGATAGTGATCGCCCATCCGGTGTCACACCTTCTTCCAAAGCTGCGCGGAAACCTGCCAAGTCATACGCGGGCCGGATCCTGCCCTGCTGCGTCACGCCCGCCCGGTCGAGACTGCCCGGCCCGCGCGTGATATCAGGGGCCGCGGCGTCGCCCTCTGTGCGGCCCTTTCCATCTCGCCCGTGGCAGGAAGCGCACGCGAAGCGGCTCCCGGACACTGCCGTGCCGTTGATGGCGGCGCGGACCGCCCCATTGCCGTCGCCATGGAATATATCCTCGCCGCTTGCCGCCGCGGCGGGACCGGCAAACAAGGCGCACATCACAACAAGAACGTTGAGCCGGCACATCGCCTTCAGCGTGCCGCCATCGCCTTGGCCGCATCAATCAACGCCGGGCCCGTCGTTTCAAGTTCCCATAGCGTCTGCGATTGGGCTCCGTCTTTTGAAACCAGCAGGAAGAACGACGGATGCTGGTCCAGGGCGCCCCACTTGACGCCAAGGCGTTCAACCACGCCGATGAGATCCGACGGCTTGCCGGTGATCCATTTCCAGGCCGGATCTGTCGATATCCCGGTCTCGCGCCGGTGCGCCGCCAAGACCTCAGGCACGTCGTTGAGCGGGTCAAGCGTGAAAGTGACAAGTCCGATCTCCATGTCCGCCTTGCCCGCCAGCTGTTTCACCTCGTTCATCACAAGGCTCGCCGTCGGGCAGACGCTGGTGCAGCCGGTGAAGGTGAAGGACACAATGGTCACCGGCGCGGCAAAAAGACCGGGCGAAAAGCGGACAGCTTCGCCCGTGTCTGTCGTCAGCTCAGCCCCATTGAAGTCGAATACCGCAGCGCCGGCGGGTCCTGCCCAAAACAGTGCGGCAAGCATCGCGGCAACAGCACGTCTCATGGCAGCACCTCGATCAGGCCGGGGCTGGAGAAGCCCGGCAGTTCGGCGGTCACCGGATATTGGCCGGGGCTGTTCACCTTCAATTCGAACGCGAACACATCGCCGCGCCGGCGTGCCTCGATGGCAAGGCTGTTGCCTTGGATATCCCGCACCGTCAGCGGCAGCGCTTCAAGAGTGCTCGTGATCCCCGTTGCATCGTCCTGGATACGAAGCAGTGCCGTAAACGTTTTGCCGGCTGCCGCGTCCTGCGGCGTCGTGACCAAAAGGACCGGCGCCTTGTCCGGCAGCGGCGCACTGGACCGGACAGGGAAACATTTGATGGTCTTGTAGTCGTCTGTCAGCGTCACCAGTTCGACAGGCCCCTTCAAAGGCAGCCTTCCGACGGTCTCGAATGTGCCCGGCCCTGATGGCCGGAACGAGCGGTCAAGAAGGGCAATTGTCAGCGCCCGCGCGCCCCGCAACGGCGTGGTGGTGATCGGTGCTGTCGGATTGCCATTGCCATAGACATTTGCGCTCGACAGGCCGCGCGGCATGGCAATGACAAACCCTTTCTCCGGATCATGCACTGCCATCGGCGTCGGCCCGGCCTCGCGTGCGTCAATAGTGTAAACCCGCACCGCCGCCTTGCCGGTCCCGTTTTGCAGCGGTCCGGTGTCGATCAGCGTCAACCCGCCATCGGCCTTGTGGTTGAGAAACAGGCTGCGCCCGGAAAACAGGGCTTCGTGCGGCTCTGCCGCAAGCGCGATCCGGTCGGCTATCCGCCCGCGCGCCAGATCGATCAGCAGCCCCTCGCGTCCCTGCCAGGCAAACGCGAAGAGGCCAAGCCGGTCCACCTTCAAGCCATCGGCGCGAAAACCGGCATCAATGGATACGCCTTCCGCATTGCCGGGCCACATCAACCGGATGGCTTGGCCCTGGGCCGCTGCAGCCACGGCGGTTGCGTTGCCGTCCATGAGCGAGGCTGCAACCGAAAGCGTCGCGCCCATGTCGCTGCCGTCATAGGGGGAAACGAAGCGCACCGCACCGGCGCCGTCCAGAACCGCCAGCCGATCCGGCGCGGCAGGCGCTGCATGGTCATTGCCAAGAACTGCCACCGCCCTGATGCCGCCGGCAATCTTTGCCGAGAAAAGCCGTTTGCCTTCGCCGTCAAATCCGGCGAGCACATCAGCACCCGCCGCCCAAAGCGCCGGCCCGGCTGTGCCGATTGTCAACACCTTGTCTGAACCGGTCTCAGCTTTCCGGGTCTCGCCGCCGGCATCGGTGAGAAGGATGCCGCCATCCGGCATCAGGGAAGCAATGCCGCCCTGAAAGACCGTTGTCATCACCGCCGGCGCGCCAAGCTGCACGAGTTCAAAAATGTTGGCGCTGGCAAGGTTTGACAAAGGATCGACAAAGCTGAGCGTGCCGTCGGCGTTGGATGTGACAATCAGGCTTCCGGTCAGCGATGTTGCGCCGCTGTGCATGCCGCGGTTGAGCGAGTATGCCCGCACCGCTGTGGCGCAGTCGCCCTGCCCATCGCCCGCGACCCGGAAAAATCCTGCCGGCCGCACCGGTTGCCGCGAGGGTTTGCCCGTGGCCGGATCGGCATAGACAAGCTTGACCGAAACCAGTTTCCCGGGCCCCGGCACGCCGCCGCCTGCCACGCTCACTTCGGCTGTGACCTTGAACTGCGGCAGTGATTGCGCCGAGGTTTGCGATGCCTGCGCGGCAACGGCAACCACGGCGCATAGCAAGCCTGCAGCGTTCCTGTTGGCGCGCCCTTGCCGCTTGCCGGCATTTGCCGGTTTCACTTTCGCACCTTCATCAGGCCCCACGCGCCGCCGTCAATCATCTGGCGCGGCCCGTCCATCCACAGATAGGACCCTTCAGTGGCCGGGGCGCGCATTGCGGCGGTTGCCGTTTTGCCCGGAGCGATCAAAGTGGAATGGCCAGAGCCAAATCCGGGGAACAGGTCCTGATAGGCCATGCCGGTTGCCACGAACGCGCGCTGGCGCGCCCGGCCCTGCCCTTCAACGATACGGATGGCGATCTCCGCCCCCGGTTTGACCGTGAACATCGTGTTGGCATTCACCGGCATGTCACCATCGGCAAACAGATGGCGCGGCATCGGCCAGGCGTTCAGCGACACGTCTTTGCGGTCCTTGAGTGGCGCGCAGAGGCGTCGGCTGCCTGTCGAATAGATCGGCTGACCCGCCGGACTTTCATATTCGGCAAGTCCGAGGCATTGCGGCAGTTCGACGGACGGTTCTCCAACAAGCGGCAGATCATCACTCGCAACAGTTTTGCCGCGGAGCCGCGCAAACAGGGCGTTCGA
>JBAVTG010000190.1:0-36699 GCA_049696015.1 Rhizobiaceae bacterium
TGCGGCATCGCCACACACCCTGTCCGATGGTCTTGCGCTGACAATGCCAGTTGATGCGCCCTACCGCTGTCGCCCGAACATTTGGCGCCTTTGTTCACAGGGCTCATCACCCACGGCAGGAATCCGATCCCCCGCCGCCAAAGCACCGGCCTTTGCCACGTTGACCCGGATCATGACCCCGTGTCCCTTTGCAAAGAGCGTGGTGATTATGCGGCGGGGTCGGAAGGGTGTGGACAGAATGTGTGGATTATTTTTGTGATGTGAGGGAATTCAGTGGGTTAGAGGGATGGGCGCGTGGAAAGAAAGGCCCCTTTCCGGCCCTTCGGGCCACCTCTCCCCATAAATGGGGCGAGGTTAAACGCGCCGCCCTTTTAACCTCGCACGATTGCGGGAGAGGTGTCGCGGCGCAGCCGTGACGGAGAGGGGCAGTTCCGCAGAGCGAAAACTGTCCAGCCCATCGGTCTGCACATGCCTGCCAACTAAACCAGCCGCCCCCGCTCCACCGCCGCTGCAATGAAACTCGCAAACAGCGGGTGCGGCTCGAAGGGGCGGCTCTTCAGTTCCGGATGATACTGCACGCCGATGAACCATGGGTGATCCGGATATTCGACCGTCTCCGGCAAAACCCCGTCCGGCGACATGCCGGCAAAGTCGAGGCCGCAGGCTTCGAGGCGTTCTTTGTAGTCGATGTTGACTTCATAGCGGTGGCGGTGGCGCTCGGAGATGGTGGTGGCGCCGTAGATCTCGGCAATTTTGGAACCCGGACGAAGCGACGCCTCAAAGGCGCCAAGACGCATTGTGCCACCCATATCGCCCGCCGCCTGCCGCTTCTCGAGCATGTTGCCTTTCAGCCATTCGGTCATCAGGCCGACAACCGGCTCTTTGGACGGGCCAAATTCGGTGGATGAAGCAGCCGTAACACCTGCCAGATTGCGCGCAGCCTCGATGCAAGCCATCTGCATGCCAAAGCAGATGCCGAAATACGGAACTTTGCGCTCACGGGCAAATTTGGCCGCGAGAATCTTGCCTTCCGAGCCACGCTCGCCAAAGCCGCCGGGCACCAGAATACCGTCAACCTTTTCAAGGAACGGCGCGGGATCTTCTTTTTCGAAGACTTCCGATTCGATCCACTCAAGCTTGACTTTGACCTTGTTGGCCATGCCGCCATGCGCCAGCGCTTCCATAAGCGATTTGTAGGCATCCTTGAGGCCGGTGTATTTGCCGACGACCGCGATGGTCACTTCGCCTTCCGGATTGTGGATTGCTTTCGTGATTTCGTTCCAGCGCTCCATGCGCGGCTTTGGCGCAGGCTCGATGCCAAATGCGGCGAGCACTTCCGAATCCAGCCCCTCTTTGTGGTAGGCCATCGGAACATCATAAATATGAGCAACATCAAGCGCTTGAATAACGGCGCTCTCACGAACGTTGCAGAACAGCGACAGTTTGCGCCGCTCTTCCTTGGGAATGTCGCGATCGGCACGGCACAGCAGGATGTCCGGCGCGATGCCGATGGAGCGCAATTCCTTGACCGAATGCTGTGTCGGCTTGGTCTTCAACTCGCCGGCGGTCGGAATGAACGGCATCAAGGTCAGGTGAATGTAGACACACGAGTTGCGCGGTAAATCATTGCCAACCTGGCGAATCGATTCGAGGAACGGCATCGCCTCGATGTCGCCAACCGTGCCGCCGATCTCGACGATGACGAAATCAAACTCGTCATTGCCTTCAAGCACGAAACTCTTGATCTCGTTGGTGACATGCGGAATGACCTGGACGGTAGCGCCCAGATAATCGCCGCGCCGCTCCTTGTCCAAAATGTCTTTGTAAATGCGCCCGGTGGTGATGTTGTCGCGCTTGTTGGCCGAACGCCCGGTAAAACGCTCATAATGGCCAAGATCAAGATCGGTCTCGGCCCCGTCATCGGTGACGAACACTTCGCCATGCTGATAAGGGCTCATCGTGCCCGGATCGACATTGAGGTAAGGATCGAGCTTCTTGAGCCGAACGCGGTAGCCGCGCGCCTGCAGCAGCGCAGCCAGCGCTGCCGCTGCAATGCCTTTGCCAAGGGAGGAAACCACGCCGCCGGTGATGAATACATATCGCGCCATGGGAGTCGGTCTCTAATGGCGGATCGGCGCATTGGCAAAGGGAAAATCGCCTTGTCTGCGTTTTTCCCCTGCCCTGTCAGATGACGATGACTTTCGTGCCGATGCGAACGCGATTGAACAGGTCGATCACATGCTCATTGACCATGCGGAAACAGCCATTGGATGCCGCCTTGCCGATGGACCATGGCTGGGTCGTGCCGTGGATGCGAATTGAGGTGTCGCGCTTGCCCTGATAAAGGTACATGGCGCGCGCGCCGAGCGGATTGCCGGGCCCGCCGGGCATGCCGTCCTTGTGGGGTCCATATTTTTTCGGATCGCGCTTGAGCATGTCAGGCGTCGGCGTCCAGGATGGCCATTCCACTTTCGCCTTGATGGTTGCCGAACCGGTCCAGCCAAGGCCCTCCTTGCCAATGGCAATGCCATAACGGCGGGCTGTGCCACCTGGCTGCACCAGATAAAGGAAGCGTTCGCTCGATTTCACCACAATGTCGCCGGGCTGTTGCGGGCCGAAGAACGCAACCTCCTGCGGCAAATAGACAGGATCGACTTGAAACGGCTTTGACGAACCGGATTTCTTCTTTTTCGGTTTCGTTTTTGCAGCAATCTGTTTCTGCTTCTTTTTCGGCTTTCTCAGCGAAACCGGCTCAGGCAATTTGCGCGGCCTGCGGATAACAACCGGGTCCGGCTCGCCGAACAGATAGAGCAGCGAACGGGCCTGCGACGGACCAGTCAAAGCGGTCCCGGCAAGCGCAGCAAGCGCAGTGGCGAAAAAGCGACGCGAAATCATGTTGTGTGTACCCATATGTCCCAAGCCCGGAGACTAGATAGCAAGGGTTACCAGTCGGTCAAAATAACGGAAGCGTGAATGAAAAAACCGCCCGAAGGCGGTTTTCGCCATCAGCACAATCAGAGAACGACGACTTGTGTTCCCACCGGGACCTTGTTGAACAGTTCCATCACATGTTCATTGACCATGCGGAAACAGCCGTTCGAAGCTGCGCTTCCAATCGTCCACGGCTGGGTAGTGCCGTGGATGCGCAAGTACGTGTCCTTGCCGCCGGCATAGAGATAGATGGCGCGCGCGCCGAGCGGATTTTCCGGTCCGCCATCCATGCCGTCGGCATATTTTGCGTACTTTTCCGGCGAACGCTCGATCATTTCCTTGGTCGGAATCCAGCGCGGCCATTCAGCCTTGCGCCCGACGGTCACTGTGCCATGGTAATCCAGCCCATCCTTGCCGACGGCAACGCCGTAGCGGCGGGCAGAAAAGCTCGACTCCACATAATAGAGAAATTTTTGCTGCGGATCGATGACAATCGTCCCGGCTTTATAACCGGCGGAATAGGCGACGGTCTGTGGCTCGAACTTGGGATCAATAGTCCAGGTCTTCTTGTTAGGCTTGCGCACCGATGCCTGCACGACATCTTTCTTTCTCAGCGCCTGTTCGTCAAAAAAATCAACCTGGCGCTGCGAAATTTCCGTGACCAGTTCGTCTTCCTTGTTCTTCTTGCGGCGCAAGATCTGGACGTCGGCAACCTCAATCTGCTTGTCGGCATCCAAGGCTTTTTTCTTCAACTCGGCAGCTTCAGCCGCTTTCTTTTTCTTGTTGAGTTCGGCAACTTCCGCTGCCTTCATTTTGGACTTGGCCGCCTTTTCGGCAGCCAGCCATTTGGGCTCAAGCTTTTCCAGCTCGTCAAGCCGGGCCAAATCCATGTCGCTCAGTTGCTTGACCTTCTTGGATTTCTTGGCAAGTCTGGCTTTCTTGCGCAGGAGTTTGAGTTCGGCAAAGCCTTTGGCACGCTCGGCAGCCAGATCTTTCTCTGACTTGAAAAACAAAAAACCGGCCTCGGCCTGGGAGGCCATGAGCAGCGAAGCTGCACCCGTAAGAAGCAGACGGCGTGAAATCATCTCGATCAACCATTTCCAATTGTGGACAGGCGGTGGGAGGAATCCGCCAATACAGCAATCTTTTACGGAAAAGCGCTGACTGTCTCAAGACGGATTGAATAAAATGCCCGTGATTGCGCCCCAAGCGGTACTGAAATGCAACAGGGCCGGTCTGCACCGGCCCTGTCAAATATTTCAGCAATAGTCCAGCGGTGAAATCAGCCTATTGGGAATTTGGAACCTGGGTCCCGGCAGCAGGCGCAGCAGCGCCCCCGGTTGCAGGAGCTGCGGCATCACCCGTTGCCGGAACAGCCGCCGGATCAGCCGGTTTGGCCGCATCAGCGGCAGGCGTTGCCGCGCCATCAGCCGGCTTGGCCTGGCTGCCGCCCAATTGGTCCAGAACGCCCTTGCCATCGGTCTGCTGACCGGCCGGAACGTTGTCAAGAATATCCGTCGGCTTGTCGCCATAGCGGGCCATGACAGTTAGCAGCAACGATGTGGCAAAGAAGCCTGCGGCCAGAATGGCGGTTGCACGGGTAAGCGCATTGGCGGCCCCGCGCGCTGTCATGAAACCGGAGCCGCCGCCGATGCCAAGACCGCCGCCTTCCGAGCGCTGCAAAAGCACGACGCCGACCAAGGCAAGGACAATCATCAGGTGAACAACGATCAGAACGGTTTGCATAGGATATTCCGGTTTTGCGGCGAAAGCAGTGTGCCGCCTGTTTGATTTGGCGCGGTCTTTACACGCTGCCCGGCATTTTTCCAAGCCCGCGTGAATATCACTGGCCGCATATGGGCACGCCAGCCCGCATTTGCCAGCGATGTCCGGATCAAATGGAGCGGTAAGCCTCGCAAATTGCGAGAAAATCTGCAGCCTTCAACGAAGCGCCGCCGACAAGAGCGCCATCCACGTTGGCGATCGACAGCAATTCCACAGCATTGGCGGGTTTGACTGAACCGCCATAAAGAATACGCATCCCGCCTGCATCCTGCCCAAATCGCGCCGCCAGCTCCTTGCGGATATGGGCATGCGCTTCGGCGACATCGGCCCCTGTCGGCGTGAGGCCGGTGCCGATGGCCCACACGGGCTCATAGGCAATGACCGTGTCTGACGCCGTAATGCCCTCTGGCAAAGAACCGGCCAATTGTTCAGACAGAACAGCCAGCGTTGTGCCGCCGCGCCGCTCGGCTTCAATTTCGCCGATGCACACGATGGCAACAAGCCCGCCCCGATGCGCGGCCAGTGTCTTGGCTCTCACCGCCTCATTCGTTTCCATGTGATCGGTTCGGCGCTCTGAATGGCCGACGATCACATACGCAGCCCCGGCATCTTTCAGCATTTCCGCCGAAACATCACCGGTGTGCGCGCCACTTTCATTGGCATGGCAATCCTGCCCGCCGATTTTCAACGGCGAACCGGATGCAATTGCAGCCGCACGGCCAATCAACGTCGCTGGGACACAAACGAGAGCATCCAAATCCGCGTCCAGACCCCCCATCATCGCATCATTGATGGTGCGCAATTCGTTGAGGCTGGACGAAAGGCCGTTCATTTTCCAGTTTCCGGCCACCAGCGGCTTGATCTTAGGTGTCATGTTGCATCCCTATTTCGCTTCTGTAAGCGCTGTATCAAATCCTCAAAACGATGCAACGTGGCCAGTTGCAATACACCCGTCGGGCTTCCGGAAAGAAATTGGCGTCAGTCCGCGTTCGATTTGATTGCCAACCGGCTGCAACCTCCCTAAAAAGACGCCAAATCAGGGCTTCGGCCGCAACGCAGCACAGGATTCTTGCATGTTGGACGTACTGCGCGAAGGCGCAAAAAGCTGGATTGCCAAATTTCTCCTCAGCATCCTTGTTCTTTCATTCGCCGCATGGGGCATTGCCGACGTGTTTCGCACGTCATTTGTTGGCAATGCTGTGGTGACCGCTGGCAAGACGGTGGTGACGCCGGTCGAGTACCGCCTCGCCTATGCCCGGCAAATCCAGATAACCCAGCAACAGATGGGCGCGCGCCTCACATCAGAGCAGGCCAAGACGCTCGGACTTGACGGGCAAGTGACACAGCAGATTATCGCCGGCGCCGTGCTGGACGAGCAGGCCCGCGTGATGGATCTTGGCCTTTCCAAGAACCGGCTGGCTGCATTGACCGGCCAGGACGAAGCCTTCAAGGGCACTGACGGCAATTTCAGCCGCAGCCAGTTCGATGCGGTGCTGCGCAATGTCGGGATGCGGGCGGAAGATTATCTGAAAAGCCGCGAAAAGATCGCAGTGCGCCAGCAGATTGTCGATGCGGTGACCGACGGCTTGCCCGTGCCAAAAACCTTTCTTTCGGCGATTGCCCAACATGACGGCGAAAACCGCACAGTTGATTTTGTCACCATTCCGGCCTCCATCATTGCCCCGGTGACGGTGGTGGATGAGGCGAAATTGGCGAAGTTTTTTGAAGAACGCAAAGAATCCTATCGGGCGCCCGAATATCGCAAGTTCACATATGTGCGGCTGACTCCGGAAGACATCGCCGACCCGAAATCGATCGGCGATGCCGATGTCCGGGCTGATTATGAGAAGAACAAGGCGCGCTACACCACGCCTGAATCGCGCGTCATCGACCAGCTTGTTTTCGGCAACGAGGCTGCAGCCAAGGCTGCAAAAGAAAAGATGGCCGGCGGCGCCAGTTTTGAAGATGTTGTCAAACTCGAAAACAAGACCATGCCAGACGTTGCGCTTGGCAAGTTGACCAAGGCCCAGGTTCCCGACCCGAAAATCGCCGAGGCGGCATTTGGGCTTGCCTCAGCCGGAGCCGTTTCGGATGTGGTCGCTGGCCAGTTCGGCCCGGTGATAGTGCGCGTCACTGAAATTGCTCCGCAAGTCATCGAGCCCTTTGAAAACATCAAGGAGCAAATCCGCAAGGACTTGGCGATCAGCGAAGCGGTCAACGCAGTGCTGGACGTGCACGATTCCTATGAGGACTCGCGCGCTGGCGGCGACAGCCTGTCGGCAGCAGCGCAGAAAGTGAAGCTCAAGCCTGTCACTGTTGAATCCATGGACGCAGCGTCCAAGGCGATTGACGGCACAGATATCAAGGATTTGCCCGAGAAGGAGAATTTGGTCGCATCGATATTTCAGGCGGAAGAAGGCGCGGAAAATCCCCCCTTGAACGCTGGCGGCAACGGCTTCCTGTGGTACGAAGTTGAAAAGGTGACGCCTGCCCGCGACCGCACGCTAGCCGAAGTGCGCGACCGCGTGGTTGCCGATTGGAAGGTGGCGACGCTCAATGAGCAGCTGGCGGCCAAAGCCGAGGAAATCCGCAAAGCTGTCGTTGGCGGAAAGTCGCTGGATGCGGTTGCGGCCGAGTTGGCGCTGACCAAAGACACCAAGCGCGGCATCAAGCGGGATTCGGACGATCCGGACCTCGGTCCGGAAGGCGTGGAATCGGCATTTGGCGGCGGCGTCGATCATGTGGCGCTTGTCGCCAACCCGACCGGCGATCAACAATTAATCTTGAAAGTGACCGAAGTTTTTGAACTGGCCGACACCAGCGATACGGCCGTGCCGGAAAACCGCAAGCAACAGGCTGCACGCGCCCTCGCCGACGACTTGCTCGAGCAGCTGGTTGCGCGGCTGCAGGAGACTTATCCCGTTTCGGTCAACAACGCCGCGCTGCAGGTGGCTATCCAGGGCGCCAATTGATGTCGGCGGCCATGAAACCATTCCTGCAAAAGCTGTCATCGGGCCAGCCGCTGACCCGCACAGAGGCGCAAGATGCATTCGGCATCATCATGTCGGGCGAGGCAACGTCAAGCCAGATCGGCGCCTTCCTGATGGCGCTTCGGCTGCGCGGTGAAACGGTGCCGGAGATTGCTGGTGCGGTTTCAACCATGCGCGGCAAAATGCTGAAGGTTGAGGCCCCGGAAGGAGCAATTGACATTGTCGGCACTGGCGGTGATTCCTCCGGATCTTACAATGTCTCGACAGCCAGCGCCTTGGTTGTCGCCGGATGCGGCGTCCCCGTTGCCAAACACGGCAACCGCGCCCTCACTTCGCGCTCCGGCGCGGCCGATACGCTAGCTGCCCTCGGTGTCAATCTTGATCTCGATCCTGACGGCATTGCGCAGTGTATCAAAGAAGCCGGCATCGGCTTCATGTTTGCCCCGGCGCACCATTCAGCGATGAAGCATGTCGGGCCGACCCGTGTGGAACTTGGCGTGCGCACGATATTCAATCTGCTCGGGCCGCTGTCAAACCCGGCGGGCGTCAAACGCCAATTGCTTGGCGTCTTTTCGCCCGAATGGGTCGAGCCACTGGCGCATGTGCTCAACGACCTCGGCTGTGAAGCGGCCTGGGTGGTGCATGGCGACGGGCTCGACGAAATGACCCTGACCGGCGCGACAAATGTGGCCGAGTTGAAGAACGGTAAAGTGCGGCTGTTTGAAGTGACGCCTGGGGATGCAGGATTGCCACGCGCAGCGCATGAAGACCTGAAGGGCGGCGATGCCGAATATAATGCAAAAGCGCTGCGCGACCTGTTGGACGGCGCGCCCGGTGCGTACCGCGACATAACGCTTTTAAATGCAGCCGCCGCGTTGATTGTCGCCGGCAGGGCCGCGACACTGAAAGACGGTGTGGCACAGGCAGCGCAGTCGATTGACAGCGGCCGCGCCAAGGCCGCACTTGACACATTGGTGACCGTGTCAAACCGGAAGCCTGCCTGAGATGGCTGACATTCTGCGCAAGATCGAAGCATACAAGCGTGTGGAAATCGCCGAGGCGAAGTCACGCGTGCCGATCGGCGAATTGAAAGCACAGACTGCCGATCAGGAAGCGCCGCGCGGATTTCTCAACGGGTTGAAGAACAAACGCGCTGCCGGAGAGTTCGCATTGATCGCCGAAATCAAGAAGGCAAGTCCTTCCAAAGGTCTGATCCGGGCAGATTTTGATCCGCCGTCTTTGGCAAAAGCCTACGAGGATGGCGGCGCGGCATGCCTTTCGGTGTTGACCGACACACCCTCGTTTCAGGGCGCTCCGGAATTTCTGACAGCTGCACGCGCTGCCGTGTCGCTGCCGGCGCTGCGCAAGGATTTCCTGTTTGATCCTTACCAGGTCTATGAAGCGCGGGCCTGGGGCGCGGATGCGATCCTTATCATCATGGCCAGCGTCAGCGATGACTTGGCGTCAGAACTGGAAGAGACCGCATTTGATTTGGGTATGGATGTGCTCGTCGAGGTCCATGACGAAGCCGAGACCGAGAAGGCCTTGAAACTCAAGTCAAAGCTGCTTGGCGTCAACAACCGCGACCTGCGCAGTTTTGCAGTTGATCTGGCAGTCTGCGAGCGCTTAGCGAAGCTGGTGCCCGAAGATTATCTGCTGGTCGGCGAAAGCGGGATCTTCACCCATGAGGATTGCACCCGGCTGGAGCGCTCCGGCATCGGCACGTTCCTGGTCGGTGAAAGCCTGATGCGCCAAGCCGATGTTGCCGCAGCAACGCGAACATTGCTGACTGGCATCTGACATGGCCGCAAAGCTCACCCACATTGACGCAAGCGGCGCCGCCAACATGGTCGATGTCGGCGGCAAGGACGACACGGTGCGCGAAGCCCGCGCCGAAGGGTTCGTGCGGATGAAGCCCGAAACCTTCGCGCTGATCCGTTCCGGCAACGCCAAGAAAGGCGATGTGCTCGGCGCAGCGCGAATCGCCGGCATCATGGCGGCCAAGAAAACGCATGATTTGATCCCGCTGTGCCATCCGCTGTTGCTCACCAAAGTCACCGTCGACATCGAGCCGGTGGAAAGCCTGCCCGGCTTCCACGTTACGGCCAGCGTCAAGCTCTCAGGCAAAACCGGTGTCGAGATGGAAGCGCTGACAGCGGTCTCTATTGCTTGCCTGACGATTTACGACATGGCCAAGGCGGCCGACCGCGGCATGGAAATCAACGGCATCCGCGTGCTTGCCAAATCCGGCGGCAAATCCGGCGACTACAAGGCGCAAGGATGAAGCCGCTGATCACAGTCGCGCAAGCGCTGACGCAGGTTTTGGCAGAGGCAAAGCCGCTCCCCGGCGAAGATACCGCCCTGCATGATGCAGCATGGCGCGTGCTTGCCAACGATATTGTCGCGTTGCGAACGCAACCGCCCTTCCCCGCCGCCGCGATGGACGGCTATGCGCTGACCGACGCGGACGCGCGCCAAGGCGCTGAATTGGACGTGATCGGCGAATCGGCAGCCGGACGGCGATTCGCCGGCAAAGTCCAAGCAGGCCAGGCGGTGCGCATCTTCACCGGCGCGCCCGTGCCGGAAGGCGCTGGCAGCATCGTCATGCAGGAAGATGTCGAGCGCCTTGACGGGGCGCGGATCAGGATCGCTGTGCCGGTCCAGCCTGCCCGCCATGTGCGTGTGCGCGGGCTGGATTTTGCCGAAGGGCAAACCTTGCTGGGCGCCGGAACAAAGCTCGATGCCGCTACCCTGTCGCTCGCCGCGGCAGCGGGACATGCAACAGTCCCTGTCCATTGCCAACCCGTGGTCGCCTTGATCGCGACAGGCGACGAACTTGTGTCTCCTGGCCAGCCAACCGGCCCGGACCAGATCGTCGCATCCAACGGCTTCGGCATTGCCGCCCTCGCCCGCAACGCCGGCGCAACAGTCATCGATCTCGGCATCGTGCCCGACGACAAATCCAAGATCAGCGCCGCAGTGTCCAAGGCGGTCGCAGATGGCGCCGATATTCTGGTCACGCTCGGCGGCGCTTCCGTTGGCGATCATGACCTGATCAGGCCCGTGCTGGCGGATCTGGGAATAACCCTAGATTTTTGGCAGATAGCCATGCGTCCGGGCAAACCTTTGATGCATGCGCGATTTGGCAAAACCCATGTGCTCGGTCTGCCGGGCAATCCGGTGTCGAGCCTCGTTTGCGCGCATTTGTTCCTGTTGCCGCTGATTGCGCAGCTGGCCGGCGGCCTGCATGTGACACCCATGGCCAAAGCAATACTGGGCGCGCCAATGCGCGAAAACGACAAGCGCCAGGACTATGTCCGCGCCGAAATCGCGCGCGCCGCCGATGGGAGTTTCACAGCCACGCCGTTTGCCGTGCAGGACTCGTCCATGCTTGCCGTGCTGGCCAAATCCGGCGGCCTGATCATTCGCCCGCCATTTGCGCCTGCCGCCAACGCCGGCGACACTGTTGACGTGCTTATGCTGCGTTAACCTGTCCGAAACGCGACATCCCGCATAAACAGTTGCAGAACACAAATGGAACATATAGTGTATGTTCAGGTTTTGTTTTAAACGATTCTCTGGATGGGATGCACCAATGCTTACACGCAAACAACATGAACTGCTTCTCTTCATTCATGAGCGGATGCGCGAAAGCGGCATCCCGCCTTCGTTTGACGAAATGAAGGACGCGCTCGATCTGGCGTCGAAATCGGGCATCCACCGTCTGATCACGGCCTTGGAAGAGCGCGGGTTCATCCGCCGCCTGCCCAACCGCGCCCGGGCTCTGGAAGTGATCCGTCTGCCGGAAAACAGTCTGCCGCAGTCGTCGGTTCAGAAGCGGTTTTCGCCAAGTGTCATCGAGGGCACGCTGGGGCGCAAACCCGAGCAGGCCTCGCGCCCGGCGCTCAATGCCAATGACGACGACTCCACGCGCTCGGTGTCGATCCCCGTCATGGGCCGCATTGCGGCGGGTGTCCCGATTTCAGCCATTCAGCATCAGAGCCACATGATCGCCTGCCCGCCGGATCTGATCGGCATGGGCGAGCATTTTGCCCTTGAGGTCAAAGGCGACTCGATGATTGATGCCGGCATTCTTGATGGCGACACTGTGGTGATCCGCAAAGGCGATTCCTGCAATTCCGGCGAGATTGTTGTGGCATTGGTGGATGATGAAGAAGCAACTTTGAAGCGCTTCCGCCGCAAGGGCGCATCGATCGCTCTGGAAGCGGCCAATCCTGCCTACGAGACACGGATTTTCGGGCCGGACCGCGTGCGCGTTCAAGGCAAACTGGTCGGGTTGATCCGCCGCTATTGAGCTTTGTGGGTTTGGTGCGGCTCGGCCGGAATTCGGGCCGGGCTGCTGTCGGCGGCGGGTGCGCTGTTTTCAACAGGCGCTGCAACCGGTCGGGCGGCACGCTGATATTCCAGCATATTGCGGGCGGCGCGTGAGAAGACCCGTTCCCGGTTCCAAGGCCGCTGCGGTTCGCCGACTGCGTATTTGATATGAACGGCGAAGCGCTTGCGCGCGACATCTGGTTCCGCATGCTTCCGGCTGGCCGCTGTGGTCTCACTTGCGCCTTGTGAACGGCCGTCTAGCGCAGAAGCCGGACGGCCTGTTACCTCTGAAGCGCTGGCCGCGACCGGTTGATAGTTTTCAAATCGGATTTCGGCAGCGCCCTTTTTTGCCAGCGCATCGGCGCGGATCAAAACAGCCTTGCCAGTGCCGCAGGATCGAAATGGCACGGCCGCAGCGGTGATCACCAAATCTGCTTGATCGCAAGCGTCAAAGAAGATTTTCGCAAATTGTCTGCTGACCAATTTCGGCTTTGCGCCTTCAGGTTCCACTGATGCGCTTTCGCCCGGCCCGATGGCGTCATTCGACCCGTCCGTACTTGGCGGAATCTCATTGCTGACTGGTGCAAACTGACTTGCCGGATCAGTTCCCGCCACAGGTCTGTCGGAAGCCGGATCCAGCCAGGCAACAGCGGCGCCAGAGACCGTGGCGGCAACACAGGCGCTTGGCGAACATTCAAAGCGGTTGGTGCTGGAATTGGCTGCAGCCAGAAGCGCCTTGAATGGAAGTTCGGCCGCGGCAGTCTCCGGTTTGACCAGAATTGCCGCAGCTGTGGCATTCTGCCAGACCTGCGTTGTAAATGCGTTGGGACGGTTGCGATTGACTGACAGATTGCCGTCGCGGTCGGCGATCGCGGCCAGCTTGGCATCTTCCGAAACCAAGAGCTCCGGCTTGTGCGCCGATACCGCAGCAACCGCAGCCATAGGCAGCAGGCATAGCGCCAGAAACCGCAATCGGGTCTGGCATAGGGTCAACACCAGAAACGCAACAACCAAAATCAAAAACACCTCAGACGCCAGCGCGCCGGATTTGCCTTCAGGCGACAGGCTGGCGAAGTATCGCGCAATCCACAGCATCGCATCGACACCCTTGCCCATGATTTCAAACGGCAATTCTTCCAGGCCAAACGGCAATGCAAGCGTCCCAATCATCGCAAATGGCATGATGATGGCCGAGATGACCGGCATGGCCGCCAGATTTGCCGGCAGACCCATGGGCGCCAGCCTGTGAAAATGCCAGGCTGAAAACAGCGCAGTTGCAAATCCGGCAACGAGCGGCGTCAGGAATGCGCCCCATGCAACAGTCCGAAGACTTTGCCAGCGCGAATGATCCCGCCCGTTGAACTTGTTCTCCCGTCGCATCGACGCCCATCCATAGGCGCTGATCAGCGCAGCGGTTGCCGCAAACGACATCTGGAAACTCGGCCCCATGACTTCATGCGGAGCAAACACAAGGATGATGAGTGCCGCAATGGCGAGATTGCGCAGCGTCAGCGCCTGTCGGTCAAACAGTATCGCCACCAGCATAACCGCCAGCATGATGAAGGAGCGCAACGTGGCAACGCCTGAACCCGAAAGCAGCAAGTAGAAAAAGCTGATCGCCAGCGCCATCGCCGCCGCCCATTTTTTCACCGGATAGCGCGAGGAAAACGCCGGAAACAACGCAAACACAAACCGGATTGACAGCATCACAGCACCAGCGACGAGCGCCATGTGCAGCCCGGAAATTGACAGGACATGGGCCAGGCCGGTTAGCCGCAGCGCCTCTTCATTTTCCGGGTCGATGCCGCCGGACACGCCAGCAATCAGCGCCGCCGAGACATTGCCGCTCGTCCCGGGAATGGCAGCCCTGACAATGTCGGCGATGCGGGCGCGCAGGTTTTCCAGGGCAAAGCGCATGGACTGCGCCGTGGACGGCTCGGGACCGTCGACCTTGCTGATCTTGCCCATAGAAAAGCCCGATGCGCCAATGCCGGCGAAATAGGAATGAAATGCAAAATCATAGCTGTCCGGGCGCACCGGGCCGCCGGGCGGACGAAGGCCAAACCGCCCCGTGATTACATCGCCAGCTTTGACATCCAGTTGTGCCGCGCGCAGCGTGACGCGTACCCGGCCCGGCTGGTATTTCAACTGCGGCGCTCTGGTCGCCAAAACGTCAGCAACAATGCGGATCTGCCGGCCATCGCGGTCCACCCGTAGCACGCGCATATCCGCCACGGTCGTTATCTCGCCGCCCAGCATGGTGGATTGCATGCGGGCAGTCTCCGCTTTGGCAAAGAACGCACCGAGCGCCAGACAGACCAGCACGCCGGAAAGCCAGGCCCTATGGCCGCGGGACTGGCGAATGCGCCAAAGCCCGGCGAACAAAACCAAGGCAACGACAATCGGCGCAAAGGCTGGCTCTGTATCATTGGCAAAGTAGGCAACAGCGCCGATTCCCATGAACACCGGCACGAACAGAAACGGCGTGCCGCGCGCCTTTTCGTCATCAAGGGCGGCAACTATGTGCTCGCTGCCAAAAGCAATATGCGGCATCAAGCCTTGCAACGACAAGCGCCGCCGGTGCGGCGCAGGGGCAAGATCGGCAGTCCGCGTTGTCGCAATGGGCGCATAAAATGGAGCCTCGTGCAAAGTCACACGCGCCCGCTCATCCAACCCATGATCAACGGGCCGATTGTCCAGTTTCCACCCCCTGCCCTATGTGAGCCGGCGACGTCTCGCGACCGCCCGGCCTTCAACGCCTTGCATCACAATACACCACAAAGTTGCCATGTCTTCTGGATTCCGTCACCGCTTTCCTTTGTTTGGGATGAAAGAAACTGTTCGGGAACTTGGCCGGCGTTTTGGCTATGCTATCAAGATTCCTTCTGCCCGCGTATGAATGTCGATCACAGTGGGTGCTACCGCCTCTAGCGCAGCCAAATGAGGGACAAGTCCAGATGACTTCAAGCACATCATTCCGGCTTTATGGCAGGCCCGGAAGCGGCTCTGCGGCGTGCGAAGCTGTTTTGGCGCTGGCGCAAATGCCGTATGAGCTCTTCGACCTTGAAAAAGGAGC
This sequence comes from Rhizobiaceae bacterium, assembly GCA_049696015.1. Taxonomy (GTDB): domain Bacteria; phylum Pseudomonadota; class Alphaproteobacteria; order Rhizobiales; family Rhizobiaceae; genus JANMEX01. Next base: position 15,118 of record JBAVTG010000190.1, read on the forward strand.
CGACGGATTGCTGCCCGCCGAAATCCTTGCGCTCAATCCGCTGCGGCAAGTGCCGGTTCTCATTTTACCTGACGGAACTGTGATGACCGAGTCTGCCGCGATCATCCTGCATTTGGCTGGTCTTGCAAAGCATGCAGGTCTTGCGCCAACGCCCGGAACCGCAGCGCATGCAAACTATTTGCGGCTCATGCTTTTCATGGCGGCGAACACATACATGACAGACCTTCGCTGGTACTATCCCCATCGCTTTTCGAGCGATCCGAGCCACGCTCCAGCTATCAAGCAAAAGGCCGGTGAAGACCAACGCCTTAACTGGGCGGCGTTGGAGGCCATGGCCGCAAACGGCGAGGCTCTATTGTCCAGCGGATTGAGCGCCGCAGACATTTATCTCGCCGTGCTCGTCTCCTGGACCGAATTTGATGATTTTGTGCAAATCCACCCGAAACTGGCCGCCATTGCCAGGCGGGTTGCCAAGATACCCGCAATTACGCCAGTCTGGCGCAGGCATCAGATCGCAGTGTAAAGAGGAAAGCTCCGTTTTGCCGCCTCGCATATAAGCACCGAAGTGAAATCAATGGCGGCCTCGGTGTTTTCAGGGCGAACTATTCGGCTATGGGCTAACTTGCTTTTCTTCGCAAATGCGATAGCTCTTCGCCTGAAAATTGCTCTTTATGCTGCAATGCAAAATGGCCATGTTGAAAGGATGTTCAGATGGGTGAAACGACTGCGAAGCTGACGCTGGGTGACAAGTCGATTGATCTGCCGATCCGATCCGGGACAATTGGCCCCGATGTCATCGATATCGCGCCGCTCTACAAGGACACCGGCGCATTCACTTTCGATCCGGGATTCACCTCAACAGCAGCCTGTGAATCAGCCATCACATTCATTGACGGCGATGAGGGCATCTTGCTGCATCGCGGCTACCCGATTGACCAGTTGGCCGAACAAGGCGATTTCCTCGAAACCTGTTACCTGCTGCTCTACGGCGAACTGCCAACCAAAGCCCAAAAAGAAGATTTTGATCTGCGCGTCTCGCGCCACACGATGGTGCACGAGCAAATGCAGTTCCTGTTCCGTGGTTTCCGGCGCGACGCGCATCCGATGGCGGTGATGGTGGGCGTTGTCGGCGCGCTTTCAGCATTTTACCACGATTCCACCGACATATCCGATCCATACCAGCGCATGGTCGCATCGATGCGGATGATCGCCAAAACGCCGACCATTGCGGCCATGGCCTACAAATACTCAATTGGCCAGCCCTTCGTCTATCCGCAAAACAATCTCGACTATGCCTCAAACTTTCTGCGCATGTGCTTTTCCGTGCCGTGCGAGGAGTACAAGGTGAACCCGGTTCTGGCCCGCGCCATGGACAAGATTTTCATACTGCACGCCGATCATGAGCAGAACGCCTCAACATCGACAGTGCGCCTTGCCGGATCCTCCGGCGCCAACCCGTTTGCCTGCATTGCCGCCGGCATTGCCTGCCTGTGGGGCCCGGCGCATGGCGGTGCCAACGAAGCCGCGCTCAACATGCTACAGGAAATCGGCACCGTTGACCGCATTCCCGAATATATTGCCAAGGCGAAGGACAAGAACGACCCGTTCCGCCTGATGGGCTTTGGCCACCGCGTTTACAAGAACTACGATCCACGCGCCAAGATCATGCAAAAGACAACGCATGAAGTGCTCAAGGAAGTTGGCCACGCCAATGATCCGCTGCTTCTGGTGGCCTTGGAACTGGAAAAGATTGCGCTGACCGACCCGTATTTTATCGAGAAGAAGCTCTACCCGAACATTGATTTCTATTCGGGCATCACCCTCAAGGCACTCGGCTTCCCGACCAACATGTTCACTGTGTTGTTCGCATTGGCGCGCACCGTCGGCTGGATTGCGCAGTGGACCGAGATGATTGAAGACCCGCACCAGAAAATCGGCCGCCCGCGCCAGCTCTACACCGGAGCGGCACAGCGGGACTACGTGCCAGTCTCGAAACGCTAAAGTCTTTATCGGTTGATTTTCGGGCGCTTAAGCGCCCGTTTTTCGATCAGGCCTTTCGCGCGAGGCGCAGTACGACTTCAGCTGCCAATTCGCCAGATGGGGACGCAGTTTCCATCGCGGTGCGGATACTGGCGAAACCGTTCAGCATGGCAGCCCGCGCCGGACCCGGGTTGGCAAGCATCTCGATATGCCGGGCAAGGCCTTGCGGCCGCACATAGATGTCATAGAATTCCGGCACGACAGGCGCATCAGCGATCAAATTCGGCAGCGATGCGGACCAGACGCTCACAAAATGGTCCGCCACGAACTGGCCAAGACGGTCCAGCCTGTAGCAGGCCACTGTTGGCACATCCGAAAGCGCCAATTCGAGTGTCACTGTCCCAGACGCGGCAAGGGCAGCGTCCGCAAGGCCGAAAGCGGCAAATTTGGCATCCGCTCCCTCGATCAGCAACGGCTTGACCGGCCAGTCCTTGATGATCGAGCGGACCAGAGGCGCAAGATGATCGGTGACTGGCAGCAGCGCTTCAAAATTCATGCCCCTTGCAGCCAGGATCCCAAGTGTTTCGCCAAAGACCGGCGCATGGCGCGCCACCTCGCCGTTGCGCGATCCCGGCAGGACCAGGATCGTCTTTCGGCCATGCGCGGAGCGCTTTGGTTCCAAAGACTTCTGAGAGGCGGCAGCCGCCAGTATTTTCGGATCCTGCCCCAGCCGGTGGCCGACATAGGTGGCAGCCGGGCCGCCAAGCTCAGCCAGGACACGCGGCTCAAACGGCAGGATCGCCAGCACATGATCGACGTAGGCCTTCATCGCCTTAGCCCGGCCCGGCCGCCAGGCCCAGACGGATGGGCAGATGTAGTTGATGATCGGGATCGACGGATCAGCCGCGCGAACCTTGCGGGCGACGCGATGGGTAAATTCCGGACTGTCGATGATGACCAGACAATCCGGCTTCTGCGCCAACACATGGGCAGCTGTCTTGCAGATCAAGCCAAAGAGCCGCGGCAGCTTGGCAAGGATTGCACTGATGCCCATCAGGGCAATTTCGGACGGATCAAACAGGCTCTCCAGTCCCTGCCCCGCTAGATGCTTGCCGCCGACGCCGATGATTTCCACGTCCCGGCCGGCTGCCTTTTCGCGCAACGCCGCAACAAGATCGGCGCCCAAAATGTCGCCAGATTCTTCACCGGCAATCAAGGCGATTTTCAAGGGCCTCTTCATGAGGATAAGCCTCGCACGCCGGTGACAAAAATTCCAAGCGCATTGGCGCGCACAATGACTTCTTCCCGGTCCAGCACCAGCGACCGGCCAGCTTCAACCACGATACCGGCAAGGCCGGCCGCCGCCGCCTGATCGATCGTATCCGGTCCGATCGATGGCAGATCGGCGCGAAGTACCTGTTGCGGTTTGGCCATTTTTGCAAGCACGCCAGCTCGGGAAAACGCCGGCGCCGCGCGGGCAAGCGCTTCCAGCATCGCTCTTGTGCCGGCGCGCCCTTCATTGGCTATGATTACACCGTCCCGGGCGACGGCCGCTTGCCCGATATCGGCAGCGCCGAGGCGAATGGCTTGCGAGACGGCAGCGGCGATATCGGCCTCATCATCCAAATCCGGCCCGAGCAAGGTCAGATTGCCCGCCGGCGCCAACAGCGAAGGCACCAGTTCATGGGCGCCAAGCGTTGCGAACCCGTTTTCGGAAAGCCATGCGATGGCCGTGCGCAGCAGACCGTCATCACCCTTGCGCAAGGCGAGAAACAAGCGCGGCAATTGGCGCATAGTCATCCAATCCTTCGGGAATGCGCCAAGCCTGGGGCGTACGCTGATGCCGCCTGCCATCACCACAGCGGCGACGTTTGCGTCCTTCAGGCTGCGTTTGATTTCTGAAAGATGCGTCAGTGACACACGCGCATGGTCGAACCGGCCAACCCACGGCCCCGTTTCATCGGTCAGCGCCAAAATGAAAGGCCGCACGCCAGCGCTTGTCAGCTCTTCCGCAATGATCTGCGGCAAACGTCCGGAGCCGGCCAATATGCCAATGCGCCCTTCTGGCAATGACATGACGGCATCAGGCGTCGTCATCGCCGCTTTCCACGGCTGAACTCTTGTGGAGCGGCGCGCAATAGGAGCGTTTGGCGGTGAAATCCATAAACGACAAAAGGTCTTTGACGATGGCTGAATCGGGAAATGCTTCGGCGACACGCACCGCATTTTCGCGCACCGGCGCTTCCGGATCAAACAGCATTTTGACCGCGTGGCGCATGGCGTGGATTTCCGCACGCGGTTTGCCGCTGCGCTTCATGCCGATGATGTTGAGACCGGCAAGATGGGCGTGCACGCCGATGGCGCTGCCGTACGGAATGAGATCATGCACCAGCGCCGCAAGGCCGCCGACAAAGGCATGATGACCGACGCGGCAGAACTGATGCACTGCTCCTCCGCCGCCAATGATGACGCCGTCGCCAATTGTGACATGACCGCCGATCATCACATTATTGGCAAAGGTGACATTGTCGCCAAGCGTGCAGTCATGCGCGACATGGGCATAAGCAAGAAAGCTGCAGTTGTCGCCAACCGTCGTGATCCCGACCGAACTGTCTGAACCGGTGTGCATCGTCACACCTTCGCGGATCAGGCAGTTCTTGCCGACATTAAGCTTGGTCGCGCTGCCAGTATGCTTGGCATTTTGTGGCGCCGCCCCGACGATTGCGTGGTGAAACACTTTCGCGCCTTCGCCCAGATTGGTCACGCCTTCCATGACGACATGGCTCATCAAACGGCTGTTGGCGCCGATTGTGACTGTTGGCCCAATATGGCAAAACGGGCCGATAGAGACATTGTCGCCAACAATTGCGCCGCTTTCGATGATAGCCGTCGGGTGGATCCGCGCAGAAGCCGAAATGCTCACGATTGGCTCTCGCTTTCGCCCTGTGCTGCAGCCTCGTTGACAATCATCGCTGTGACCTCGGCCTCAGCCACTTTTGCACCGTCGACAGAAGCAACGCACGCATATTTCGACAAATTGCCGCGCCGCTTGATCTTGGTCACGCGTATCTCAATGCGGTCGCCGGGAACCACCGGTTTGCGGAATTTGGCGTTGTCGATCATCATGAAGTAAACGATTGACGGCGTGTCAAACCCGTTGGCCATGATCGATATCGCACCGGCGGTTTGCGCCATTGCCTCAATGATCAGCACCCCTGGCATGATCGGCTGGCCGGGAAAATGACCCTGAAAGTGCGGTTCATTGATCGTGACATTCTTGATGCCGGTCGCTGAATTGTCGCCGTCGATCTCAATGATCTTGTCAATCAGCAGGAACGGGTAGCGATGCGGCAAAATGGCAAGAAGTTTTTGAATATCAGCACTTTGCAATGATGTGCTCACGATTTCTTTTCCTTCTTTTCACGCACAAGATTGCGGATAAGCGCCACTTCGCGGAAGAATTCCTTGATCGGCTGGGCTGGCGCGCCTGCCCAGCGCTCGCCGGCAGGCACATCATTCATGACACCGGATGCGGCGGCAATCTGCGCACCATCGCCGATTGTCACGTGATCGGCAATGCCCACACGCCCGCCCAGCATCACACGGTCGCCTAAGACGACGCTCCCAGACAGGCCGCAGTGACCGGTGATGACGCAATGACGCCCGATACGCACATTGTGGGCAATTTGCACAAGGTTGTCGATCTTGGTGCCTTCGCCAACCACCGTGTCCGACAGCGCGCCGCGGTCGACTGTGGTGTTGGAGCCAATCTCGACATCATCCTGAATGATCACGCGCCCGACATGCGGCATCTTCTCAAGGCCGCGCTCGCCGCCGATGAAGCCGAACCCGTCCTGGCCAATGCGCGCGCCCGCCTGAATGAGCACCCGGTTGCCCAAGAACGCATTGATAATCGAGGCATTCGGGCCGACAACGCAATCGCGTCCGATCTTGCAATTTGCCCCGATGATCGCGCCCGGACCGATAACAGATCCCGAACCGATCTCAACATTGTCGCCAATGACAGCGCCACGCTCGACGGTGATATTGCCCTCAAGCTGCGCAGTCGCCGAAACGGACGCCTCTGCGGCGATCCCTGCCGTACCGGTAAACGAACGCGGTGTCACGGTATCCGGGAAAAGCGCCCGGCCAGCCTTGGCAAACAGCGCCTGCGGACGCTTGGCGACGATCGCCGAAACATGCGCCGGCACCCTCTCTGCAATCTCCGGCATGCAGATCAATGTGCAGTTTGGCAGGCCCAGAATGTTCTCATTGAAGCTTTTGCTGTCTGCGAAAACCAGGCTGTGCTCACGTGCGTTATCGATAGAGGCCAGTGACGTGATTTCATGATCGCACGAAGCCGATACCAGCACAGCATGCTGATCCAATGCAGCCACATCACTGGCCCGCATGACCCGCGCCGGCTTGAAGAACGCTGGATAATTCATGAGCTTTCCCGACCTCCGGACCGGATAGGACGCCCGGAGGGCAATAGCGTCAAGCCTTAGAACTTGGTCGCAATGCCAAAATTGAGGTTTTTGATCTTGTCGCCGTCTTCTTTCATGACCGGGAAAGAATAATCAACGCGCAGCGGACCAAACGGCGACGCCCAGATCAAGCTGGCGCCAACGGACGAGCGCCAAGCCATATCCGCGCCGCTAAGATTGGCGTCGGTGAACGGGGAGCCATAGAGCGTGCCAATGTCTGCAAAGACCGCGCCCTTGATGCCGATGCTTTCGGGGATCGCCGGCATCGGGAACTGAACTTCCGCCGAGGCGTTGAGATAAGTCGAGCCTCCGACGAAATCAGTCCCAAGCTTCGGTCCAAAGCCATTGTAGTCAAAGCCGCGGACGATATCATTGTTCGCCTTGAACAGGTCGCCGACCCGGATGCCATTGGCATTCGCAGCCAAATCAGTGCCGTTCAACGCATAGATATGGCCGCCACCTGCAGACAGCAAGCCGACAATGTTCAACTCTTCGGACAGCGTCTGATAGAAGCTCGCCTTTGCCGTCGTCTTCAGCCACTTCGCATCGCCGCCCAGACCGGCAACTTCCTGCGAGAAGCGCGCGTAAAGTCCGGCACGCGGATCCTTGACGTTGTCAATGTTGCTGAACGTCAAGTTGTAGGACAGCGATGACTTGATCCATGTGCCATCCGGAATATAGGCCGGCAGGCCTTCCGGGGCGATAATCAGCCCATTACCATCCTTATCGGTGGCGTTGTAATCATCTTGAACGATATTATACGCGACTTGACCGGACAGTTGATCGGTGAATGGCAAGCCGAAGCGGACCGTTGCGCCAGTTCTATCGACGCTATAGGCATCATAGGTTGTTTCAGTTTTGAAGATATCAAAGCCGGCAGCAACGCGATAACCGAGGAAATACGGCTCGGTAAACGACAGATTATAAGTCCGCGTATCGGTCGATCCGCCAGCGGAAACCTTGATATACTGGCCGCGGCCAAGGAAATTGCGTTCCGTCACGCCGACTTCCAGATTGACGCCCTGTTCGGCGCCGCCCGTGGAATAACCGGCGCCAACCGAGAATTCGCCAGTCGATTTTTCCGTGACATCGATAACCAGCACCACCTGATCCGGCTGATCGCCCGGCACAGTCGAAACCTCGACGCGCTCGAAAAAGTCCAGCTTCTCAAGGCGGCGCTTGCCCTTCTGGATCATGACCTGATTGAATGCATCGCCTTCCGCCAGATCAAACTCGCGGCGGATGACATAATCACGGGTCTTGTCGTTGCCGCGGATTTCGATGCGGTCAACATAGGTCTTGGCGCCCTGATCGACCGTGTAGATGATGTTGATGGTGCGGTTGGCAAAATCACGGTCGCCGCGCGGGGTCACCTGAGCAAAGGCATAGCCCTTGTTAGCCACACGCTCGGAAATGCCGATGATCGAATCTTCAACATCCTTGGCGCTGTAATTATCGCCCTGGCGGGTTTCCACGGCACCGGCAAGATCTTCGGACGTAATGCCCTCAACCGTACTTTCGACGGAGATATCGCCGAACTTGTAGCGCTCGCCTTCTTCGACCGATATCGTCACAGTGTATTTGTTGGACGCGTCATCAAGCTCGGCAGTCGACGAGACAACCTGGAAATCGGCATAGCCCTTGTTGAAATAGAAGCGGCGCAGCGCCTCCTCGTCGGCCTTGATCCGGTCCTCATCGTAGACGTCATTGCGCGAAATAAACGACAGCAGGTTCGACTTCTTGGTCGAAATCACTTCCCCAAGGCGGCGGTCTGAATAGGCGTTGTTGCCGACAAAATTGATTGTGGCGATCTTGGTGCGGTCGCCTTCCTGAATTTCGAACACGACGTTGACACGGCCTTCGCCAAGGTCAGTGGTGGTCGGCGTGACGACAACATCGGCCCGGCCAATGCGGCGGTAAGCTTCGCGGATCGTCTCCGCATCCTGTTCGAGCGTGTTGCTGTCGAGCGAATTGCCGCTCTTCAACTGGACCTGAGTTGAGAGGCTCGCGTCCTTGATCTTCTTGTTGCCGGCGAAAAGAACCTGGTTGATCACCTGATTTTCCGAGACCGTGATGACCAGCGTCCCGCCGGACTGTGTGATCGAAACATCCGAAAACAGGCCGGTCGAATAAAGCCGCTTGATGGCCTCATCCAGATCGCTGGCGGAATAGCTCTGGCCCGGCTTGATGCCGATATAGTCGCGGATGGTCGATGCATCGACGCGCACATTGCCGCGAACATCAATCGAGCGGAACGATGCGGCATGCGCAGCAGTAGCCGGAATCACTGCCATCACCACAGCAGCGCCCATCAGGACGCGCGCAGAAATGGCAACGGCAGAAACTGCCGACAACAGAACAGTCTTGGACTTCATTGGTTTTCCCAAACCTTATGCAACACACGTATCCCCACGGCTGAATAGGCACCCGTCAGAGCCTGTTTCGTAATAGCCGGTTTTGCCATACACGCAAGCCTTAGAGTTAATATCCGTTTACTTCTTTGATTTCCGTGGCTTCCCTGCCACGCCAAACGGCGGACATGGTAAACGAGCCGTCAATTTTGCGGGCTATCAACAAGCAAATAGATCGTTGAAGAAAACGAATCCCATGAACGAGAGGACCAGCAATCCGCCAATGCGGAACACCACGTCCTGCATCTTGGCCGAAACCGGGCGGCGCATCACTGATTCCATGCCGTAAAGCAGCAAATGACCGCCATCGAGCGGCGGGATCGGCAGCAAATTCAGGATACCGATGCCAATGGAAAGAATCGCCGCCAGCTGGATCAGCCACTCAATGCCGCGCTTTGCCGCCTGGCCCGCCATCGTCGCAATCTTGACCGGTCCGCCAAGCTGGCATTTGTCTTCACGCCCTTTTACCAAGCGAACCAAAAAGTTACCGGTTTCCGTTGCGATAAAAGCCGTCTCCTTGACGGACTGCCCAATTGCCTGCAGCGGCGTGAAGCTTTTGACCTCATAGCCGCTTTCAGCCGGCGTCGTCTGCACGCCCAACACCGCCACCTTCACCTTGTTGCCAAGCGCATCATCAATTTCGCGCGTTGTCGGCGCCGCTTTCAATGTCACCTGTTGGCCCTTGCGGTCCATGACGAAGGTCATTTCCTGGTCAGCGCGCGGGCCGACATAGCGCTGCAAATCGGCAAATGAATTCACCGGATTGCCATCAATCGAGACGAACTTGTCGCCCGGCAGAAATCCGGCGATTTCAGCAGGCGAGCCGGGAATGGTTTTCGACACGACGGCATTGGTGACCACTTGGCCGTACATGCCGAAAAACACGGCGAAAACCGCGATTGTCAAAAGCACATTGGCAAACGGCCCCGCAGCAACAGTCAACGCCCGCTTCCACACCGGCTGTGTCTGAAAGGCGGATTTGCGCTCATCTTCCGGCATGTTTTCGAGCGCAGCCTGATCGGGAATGGACGCGCCGTTTTCGTCGCCGAGAAATTTGACATAGCCGCCAAGCGGGATCGCCGAGAGTTTCCAGCGGGTTCCGCGCCGGTCGGTATAGCCGAGCAGCTCCGGGCCGAACCCAACAGAAAAGGCCTTGACCCCGATGCCGCACCAGCGGCCAACCAGATAATGCCCCATTTCGTGAACAAACACGACAAGCGTCAGGATTGCCAGAAAGGGCACGAGTGTGCCGATCAAAATGCTCTCGCTGTTGATCAATTTGGTGAGCGTCTCACTCAATTGGCCGTCCTTTTCAAAATGTCGCTGTAATGCCTAAAGCAGTTCAGCCGCCGCGCTGAGCACATAGAGGGCGCTTGCCGCCGCGGCAAGCCCGTCAACGCGGTCCATCATGCCGCCATGCCCAGGGATCATCGTGCCGGAATCCTTGACGCCAAAGCGGCGCTTGACCCAGGATTCAAACAGGTCGCCCATCTGGCTCCAGGCCGAAACGAGCACGATCACCAACGGAAACACTGGATTGCCTGCCGGGCCAAACCACGCGGCCACCGCCAAGCCAGCCGCAACTGCCGCCGCCGTGCCGCCGACAGCCCCAGACCAGGTTTTGCCCGGAGATATGGTTGGCGCAAGCTTTGGCCCGCCGAGCGAGCGCCCGACAAAATAAGCGAATATGTCCGTTCCCCAGACAATGGCAAAAAGGATCATGACAGTAGCAAACCCTTCCCCGTGGTCAGCCCGCAAAAACGCCAGACTTGCCGCCGGAAAGCCTGCGTAAAGGACGCCTGAGGCAAGCCAACCAGTCGAATGGCCGGCAAATTTTGCAACAATCGCAAGCAAGGCAGCAACGAAAACCAGCCCGAAGACTGGAATGGGCGGGAAGCCGGCAACAAGCAATGCGAACGCCGCAATCAAAACCAGCTCGGCCGCGCGCACCAGCAATGCGTTGGATGCCGTGCCGGTAATCTTGCGCCATTCAACATAGACGCCCGCCCCGATCACCAGGCACAAAACACGAAACGGCCAGCCGCCGAACCAAGTAGCGCCAAGCACGACAGTTCCGAAAACCGCGCCGGACAGGATCCGCAGTTGCAGATTGGACATGGTCTGGCTCATGACACCTGCGCCTCGACGCCGCCGAAGCGGCGCTCGCGCCGGGCAAATTCGTCCAAAGCCTCAAGCAGCTGGTTCCGGTCGAAGTCGGGCCAAAGGCAGGGTAAAAATACAAACTCCGCATAGGCGGCCTGCCACAACAGGAAATTGGACAGGCGCTGTTCACCGCTGGTGCGGATGACAAGGTCCGGGTCCGGCATGCCGGCCGTATCCAGTCGCGCCGCAAAGGCTGCGGGGCCGACATCTTCCTCGGCAAGACGGCCTTCCTTGACATCGGCGACGATGCGGCGCGTGGCGCGGATGATCTCGTCGCGGCTGCCATAATTGAACGCGATGTTGAGTGTCATCGCCGTATTGCCACGCGTCAGGACTTCGGCTTCCCCAAGCAGTTTCAGGATGTCAGGTTTCAAACCCTTGCGTTCTCCAATGATGCGCACTTCAACGTTCGACTTGTGCAATTCCGCCAAATCACGGCGAATGAAAATCTTCAATAACCCCATCAAATCAGAGACTTCCGAGGCAGGCCTCGACCAGTTTTCAGAGGAAAAAGCGTACAGTGTCAGGTATCGGATCCCCAGTTCCGAGGCGTTCTTGACCGTGTCATGCAAGGCATTCATGCCCGCCTTGTGCCCGGCTGCACGTGGCAGTCCCCTGGCTTTGGCCCAGCGGCCATTGCCATCCATGATGATTGCCACATGGGCAGGCACTTGCATCGTCGCGTCTACCTTCCCCACACAAGCTGCCAATCAGTGTCTGTTCAAGAATCTGGCTTCGCAAGCCAACCGGTGCATTTTCCGGGCATGCAACAGATGCTCAGACATGCATGATTTCCGCTTCCTTGGCCTGCAGCAGCTTGTCAACTTCGGCAATTGTATCGTCGGTGTGCTTTTGCACCTTGTCATGCTGCACGCGGGCTTCGTCCTGGCTGATGTCGCTGTCCTTCTCGAGTTTCTTCAACTGCTCCATCGAATCGCGGCGCACGTGGCGCGCTGCGACACGGGCGCTTTCGGCATAATCCTTGGCGATCTTGACCAGTTCCTTGCGGCGCTGCTCGTTGAGTTCCGGCAGCGGGATGCGCAGTGTCGTGCCCTCGCCGATGGGATTGAGCCCAAGACCGGAATCGCGGATGGCCCGTTCAACCGCGCCGACCATCGATTTGTCCCAGACGGACACCGACAGCATGCGCGCTTCCGGAACGGTCACGTTTGCAACCTGGTTGAGCGGCACGGTCGAGCCGTAAGCCGGCACCTGGATCGGGTCGAGCAGACTGGCCGATGCACGGCCCGTGCGCAGTCCGCCAAGGTCATGTTTGAACGCGGCAATCGCGCCGTCCATGCGGCGTTTGACTTCATTCATGTCGAGGGGAACGTTCTTGGCCATTTTTTCACTCCGTATGGAAGTCAGCGCGCAATCTCACTCATCAACAACGATGGTGCAACGGCCTTTTCCTGTCAAAACTTTGGCAAACCCACCCTTTTCATGGATGGAATAGACGATGATCGGTATGCCGTTCTCCCGCGCAAGCGCCACGGCTGCCGTGTCCATCACTGACAAGCCCTTGGATAGCACATCCTTGTGCGTGATCCGCTCAAAACGGGTGGCAGACGGATCCTTCTTCGGATCTGAAGAATAGATGCCATCGACCTGTGTGCCCTTGAACAGCGCGTCCGCGCCAATTTCGGCCGCGCGCAGCGCTGCGGCGGAATCAGTGGTGAAAAACGGGTTGCCGGTGCCACCGGCGAAAATGACAACCTTGCCCTGGTTCATGTAGGCGGTCGCTTGGCGCTGGGAAAAACTCTCGCACAGTTCCGGCATGGCGATGGCCGACAGGACAACCGTATCGACGCCTGCCTTCACCAGCGAGGTGCGCAGCGCCAGCGAGTTGATGACAGTCGCGAGCATGCCCATGTGATCGCCGGTGACCCGGTCGCCGCCCTTGGAAGCCACCGCAACGCCGCGGAAAATATTGCCGCCGCCGATGACCACACCGACTTCAACGCCCAGCGCCCGCGCTTCGGCAACATCGGAAGCAATGCGGTCCGCGACTGCCACGTCAATGCCAAAACCCTGATCGCCCATCAATGCCTCGCCCGACGCTTTGAGAAGAACACGGCGGTAGAGGGGCTTATCAGTCATGATACATTCCGTAGCGGGCGAATCCGCGCATTTCGATACACGAAGGGCGCGGCGAAGTCACGCCGCGCCCCTGATATGTCAGCAGTCAAACGATCAGCCCTTGGCTGCGGCAGCAACTTCCGCCGCAAAGTCCGACTCTTCCTTTTCGATGCCTTCGCCAAGCGCAAAACGCACGAAACCGGTGATCTTGGCCGGGGCGCCGATTGTCTTTTCGGCATCCTTGAGCGCCGCTTCAACCGTCATGTCCGGATTGAGGACGAACGCCTGCTTGAGCAGAACAACCTCCTCGTAAAACTTGCGGATTCGGCCCTCGACCATCTTTTCAATGATGGCGTCCGGCTTGCCCGATTCGCGCGCCTGCTCGGTGAAGATCGCGCGTTCACGCTCGACCGCTGCCGAATCGACTTCCTCGGCCGTCAGCGCCAGCGGGTTGGTGGCGGCAACATGCATGGCAACCTGACGGGCAAACTTGCGCGCCTCATCATGTCCGCCAGCCGTCTCGATGGCGACGAGCACGCCCATTTTGCCCAAGACATCATTGACCACGGCATTGTGCACATAGGTCGCAACAACGCCGTCCTTGACCGACAGCATGGCCGAACGGCGGAACGACATGTTTTCGCCAATCGTGCCGACTGCGTCCTTGATCGTGTCAGCCACGGTCTTGGTGGAACCGGAATAGGCTGCGTTCGCCACCGCATCGGTCGAACCGTCTGTTGTCAGCGCGACGTTTGCGACGTTGCGGACTATGTCCTGGAACGCGTCGTTGCGTGCAACGAAATCGGTTTCCGAATTGACTTCAACCACGACTGCCTTGTGACTGGACGACGCAATGCCGATCAGGCCTTCCGCGGCGGTGCGGCCGGATTTCTTCTCAGCCTTGGTGATGCCCTTGGCGCGCAGCCAATCGACGGACGCGTCCATATTGCCGTCGTTTTCGGTGAGCGCGTTCTTGCAATCCATCATGCCTGCGCCGGAGATTTCGCGCAGTTCCTTGACCATTGCGGCGGTAATTGTTGCCATTTTTGTGACCTTTCCACTCAATACGCCCATCCTCATATCCGGATACGCGTTCGGGCACACACGTGCCCGGTTATTCAAGACAGTTTCATGAAAGGCGGAGCCGCAGCGAGCGGCCCCGCATCAATGGTTCAGGCGTCGGCCTGCGGATCCAGCGCCGGCTCAACCGGTGCGTCTTCCATGGCGCCAATGTCAGCGCCCATCGAGCCCTGCTGACGGGCAATGCCGTCGATGCAAGCCTTGGCGACCAGTTCGCAATAGAGCGCAATCGCACGCGAACTATCGTCATTGCCCGGGATCGCATAGTCGATCTTGTCGGGATCACAGTTCGAATCGATCACGGCAACAACCGGAATGCCGAGGCGCTTTGCCTCTTCGATGGCATTGGCTTCCTTGTTGGTGTCGATGATGAACATGATATCCGGGGTCTTGCCCATGTCCTTGATGCCGCCCAGCGCGCGGTCGAGCTTTTCGCGCTCGCGCTGCAGGTTGAGCAATTCCTTCTTGGTCAGGCCCTGGCCGCCGGACGTCAGGATCTCATCAACCTTGCGCAGGCGCTGGATCGAGTTCGAAATGGTTTTCCAGTTGGTCATCATGCCGCCGAGCCAGCGGGAGTTGACATAATACTGGGCGGAATTGCGCGCCGCTTCCGCGACGATTTCCGAAGCCTGGCGCTTGGTGCCGACGTAAAGCACGCGGCCGCCTTTGGAGACGGTATCCGATATGACCTTCAGCGCCGTATTGAGCATCGGCACGGTCTGGGCAAGATCGATGATGTGGATGTTGTTGCGGGTGCCGAAAATGTACTGAGCCATTTTCGGGTTCCAACGGTGAGTCTGGTGACCAAAGTGAACGCCAGCTTCCAAAAGCTGACGCATGCTGAAATCTGGCAGCGCCATTGTATAAGTCCTTTCCGGTTGAACCTCCGCAGGGGCAGACAGTCGCCTGTCACCGGTGGCGCGGCCGGGATTTCTCCCCGGACGAACCGATCCCTGCGTGTGGAATGAGGCGGGCTATAGAGCGTTCGTGTGCCAAAGGCAAGCGTGAAGCGGGTTTCACAGGTCCGGCAGGTAAAACAGGCTCGCCCAAGCCACCCTGCCTGGCTGAGCCGCCAACACCGCATTGATCTCATCCAGCGCGCTTTGCATCGCGTGGCGCACCTGCCCCATCACGTGTGCCGGGTCTTCGCCACCGGACACCTCGACCGGCTCCAGAACACGGATATGCGCATGCCGCCTTGCCACCGGCTGGGGAATGAATTTGTTGGCCGTGTCGCGCCATGAACCCTTGCACCAGTCATTGCGCAATCGCTTGATATGCTCGGCGACCTGTTCAGCCGTGATCTGCGGTTGCGCAAAGGCAAAATCGCCAACCCGCGCAACCAGCCCGAGCCTGTCTGCCAGTTTCGATGCAATTTTGGCTTCCGGCGTATCCTTGAATTCAGCAAGTCGGGTCTTCTTCTTGGCAAGCTGGATGGCAACAGCGGCATCGCGTCCGCTGTGCCCGTCGCCAATCCAGCTCTCAAGATCAGCCGCCAGTTTCGCGCTGAGCCCATCGCGCTTGTCACGCAGGTTCCAGCCGTAGGACCAGCCGTCTATTCCGGCTTTCACCGCCTCGCGGTCAAACAGCCGGTGAAAAATCGAGTGGACCCGGTCAGCCGGATGTTCACCGGTCACGCCATCCAGTTTCAGGCTTTTCTCCACATAGGCGCATTCGCGCATCAGCCCGGCTGCCGCGTCTTCCACGAACGCCAGCTTCCAGACAATCGGCACCAGCCGCACCGCAGTTGCAGGCGATTTGGCCTTGGCATCCAGCGCCATCGCCGCCGCACCCGGCATCAGCGGCGCAACAAGGTCCGCATGCCAGCCCACCGCCCCTTCCGGATGCAAAAGCACGGATTTGCCCTTCAGCGCCCAATTAACCGAATGCTCCCGCGCGGGAGCGGAATTGCCGGGAATTTGCGCCACCAGATTGTTCCACAGCCAGAATTTTTGCAGCGCCGCGCCCATGCCATTGACCACGCCATTGGTCGCCCATGAGGCGCATTCCGGCGCCGCACGGCTGATGATTTCCTTGTCGAGCATCCAATCGGTGAAAAATTCCGGATGGTTTGGCAAAAGAAACGTCGCGCCACCCGAAGCACATATGGCTTTCAACCTATCCAGATCAGCGGCAGGCAGATGGATCTTGCGCACGTCAGCTAGCCCGCGAAGGCCCGGAACACGGCGCAGGCCCGGCACATCGCGCAGAAGCGGCATTCCGTGCAGCATCAAGATGCGGTTGACCCACGACATCGCCTTGGCAAAGGCCGGCCAAGGCTGCGGCGCGACAAACACGTCGAGTTTCGGCATGGCGGCCCCCTCGCCCGTTGAACCCGCCTACTGGCTGCAGTCCGGCTTGTCGTAAAGCTTGAGGTCCACCAGTTTTCCGGTCAGCGTGAAGTCGCCGTAATCCATCACCAGATCGCGCGTGACGCCGTTTTCATAAAGCTTGAAACCGATCTGATAGACTGGCGTTTCCTCTCCCGTCTCAGACTCGGCATCGAAGTAGGAGATCGAAACCGGGAAATAATCGGCATTCTTCAAAGGCTCGGCCGCCTTCTGATCGTCGCCAATATTGGCTGACTTGTTCTTGTCGCCAAGGATAACCGTAGTGGTCAAAGTGCGGTCTGCATCTTCGGTGCCATCAAAAATCTTGGCTTCATAGAACTTCTCGCCGCTCTCTGCGCGGGACAACAAGTCAACCAGATGCGTGGTTGGAAAAAACGACTTGTCGAGCTGGTGCTTGGCTTCGAGCGGCTTGGTCACTTCAACGTCGAGACTCGTATCGCCCAGATGTGCCTTGCCGCGCGTTTCCTTGTCGATGGCCTTGTCGACATAATTCTTCGTCAGAAATTCAAAATCCTTGCCGTCGGCCGATTCAAACGTCGTCGTCTGTTGGTCGGTCAGCCGTTCGGCCTCGCCATTGTCGATCTTGGTCACATAGCGAAATGTTGTGGTGAACCCGTCGCAGACCGAGCCGTTGAACTCATAGACCATGCGCCCGCGCAGACCCTTGATGCCGGATCGATCAGAAGCGTCTTTCAGTTCCAGATCATAAACCGCGCGGTGCGGCGCCAGGATGGACATCGTTGCAGCGGACGTTGATGTGAATACAGAACTGGTCAAAAGGGCGGTCGCAACAGCCTTGACGACGAGATGACGCATATGGACCTCCGGTAACGATTGGCCTTACTCTAGCGTTCCTCATGGCGAAAGCGAGGCGAAACCGCTCCGCCGCCAAAAAGTGCATTGCGAACAGGAGATGATCATGTCCGAAACTGCCGAACAACGATTAGCCGCACTTGGTATTCATTTGCCTAAGGCGGCAGCGCCTGCGGCAAATTATGTCCCGTTCATGCGCAGCGGCAATATCCTGTTCACTGCCGGACAACTGCCGTTGAAGGACGGCCACCTGATTGCCACCGGCCTGCTCGGCCGCGATCTGGACGCCACCAAGGGGCAGGAAGCCGCCCGCCAATGCGCGGTCAACATTCTGGCGCAAGCAAAGTCCGCCCTCGGCAGCCTTGAAAACATTGCCAAAATTATCAAGATCACAGTGTTTGTCGCCTCCACCGCTGAATTCACCACCCAGCATTTGGTCGCCAATGGCGCATCGGACCTGTTGGTCGCCGCGCTCGGCGATAAGGGCAGACATGCGCGTTCGGCCGTTGGCGTCGGCTCCCTGCCGCTCAATGCGCCCGTCGAGATCGAAGCCGTCATTGAGGTCGCCGCATGAGCTCAATTGCCTGGATCAAGAATAAACCGGTGGCCCATCGCGGCCTGCATGATGGCAACAAGAAGATCTGGGAAAACACATTTCCCGCTTTCAGCGCAGCGATCGAACACGGCTTTCCAATCGAGTGCGATCTGCACATGACAAAGGACGGCGTGCCGATGGTGTTCCATGATTCGCCTCTGAAACGCCTGACCGGCGAAGACGGCCATATCCGCGATAAGACCGCCAAGCAGATGGCTGAACTGCACATCGGCGGCACGTCCGAGCGGGTGAAAACACTTGATGAGATGCTCGCCCACGTGGCGGGCAAAGCGCCGCTTGTTATCGAACTTAAAGGCGATGAAGGCCACGACGGCAGCATGGTGAAAATCGTCGCCAAAAGCCTGTCAAAATATCGCGGCAAGGCAGCGATCATGTCGTTCGATCATCATCTGATCCGCGACTTTGCCAAACACGCGCCCGATATCGCCGGCGGATTGACCGCCGAAGGCATCAAGGACGCCGACATCGAGGCGCATTTTTCGATGCTGGCGCATGGCATCTCGTTCGTTTCCTACTCTGTCCATCACCTGCCCAACCGCTTTATCTCGATGGTGCGCACAAAATTGAAAATGCCGGTGATAACCTGGACGGTGCGCACCGTCGAGGATCTTGCCAAAACCTATGCCGAGGCCGATCAGGCGACATTCGAACTGATAAATCCGGTGCTGCCGCCAAAGTGACGGCTTGTATGCAATCTCTGGCGCATTAGGTTCGGTCTGAGCATGCGGAATCTTTCATGAGCCAGCCAAGCACAGAATTTGTCGTCGAGGCGCTGCCGGGCGTGAGCGCATTCCCGCGCGCCGACTGGGCCAAGCTGGATGGCACACTCCATGGTGCGGAAAACTACAACCCCTTTGTCAGCCATGCATTCCTGTCGGCCCTGGAAGCGTCCGGTTCAGTCGGCGGGCGCACCGGCTGGCAGCCACGCTTCCTGAAGGTCAGCGACGACACCCATCAGCTGCGCGCCATCGTGCCAGCCTATCTGAAGTCGCACAGCCAGGGCGAATATGTCTTTGACCATGGCTGGGCCGACGCCTTGCAGCGCGCCGGCGGCGAGTATTATCCCAAGCTCCAAGTCTGCGTGCCATTCACACCTGCAACCGGGCCAAGACTGCTCGCCGCGGTTGGTGACGATGACGCGCGCCATGCAGCTGCTTCCGCGCTCGCGCAGGCCGCCCTGCAATCCGGCCTGTCGTCCGCGCATGTCACCTTCGCTACCGGGCATGAGGCGGATATTTTGGCTGAGCACGGCTACCTGCGCCGCACTGACCAGCAATTCCATTTCATCAACCGCGGCTACCGCGATTATCAGGACTTTCTCGGCACCCTCGCCTCGCGCAAGCGCAAGACGCTGCGCAAGGAGCGTGAAGCGGCCTATGCCAGCGGCATTTCAATCGAGCGCCTGACCGGCGCCGGCCTCACTGAAAGCATTTGGGACCAGTTCTTCGCCTTCTACATGGATACCGGCAGCCGAAAATGGGGACGGCCATACCTGACACGCAAGTTCTTCTCGTTGGTTGGTGAAACCATGGCGGACGACATTTTGCTGGTCATGGCCAAGCGCAACGGCCGCTATATTGCAGGCGCAATCAACTTCATTGGCGGCGGGCGGATCTACGGCCGCAACTGGGGCTGCATCGAGGACCATCCGTTCCTCCATTTCGAAGTTTGCTATCATCAGGCCATCGACCACGCGATTGAACACAAGCTGCAAGTGGTCGAGGCTGGCGCGCAGGGCGAGCACAAACTGGCGCGCGGCTACGAGCCGGTCACGACCCATTCGGCGCATTACATCGTTCATGATGGTTTCCGCCGCGCCGTCGCAGACTATCTGCGCCACGAGCGCGAAGAGATCGCCCGCGTTTCACAAATGCTCGGTGAACACACACCCTTCCGGAAAGGTCCACTGTTGACAGATGCATCTGTGGCAGAAGACTAGGCTTGGACATTTTGGGAGATCAGACCATGCCCGCCTATGATGACAGCAATATTTTCGCCCGGATCCTGCGCGGCGAAATCCCCTGTTACAAAGTCCATGAGGACGATCATGCGCTGGCGTTCATGGATGTGATGCCGCAGGCAAATGGCCATGTCCTGGTCGTGCCCAAGCGCGCCTCGCGTAACCTGCGCGATGCAGATCCGGCAATCTTCGCCCATGCCTTGACCCTTGTGCAAAAACTCGGCGAAGCGGCGATCTCGGCCTTCGGCGCCGATGGCTACCGTCTGGCACAGTTCAACGAGGCGCCCGCCGGGCAAACCGTGTTCCACTTGCATTTCCACATGATCCCGGCCTACGAGGGCGTGCCCTTGCGCGGCCATACCGGCGCCATGGAAGATAAGGCGATTTTGGCCGCCAATGCCGAAAAAATGAAAGCGGCTCTCAGGACGCTTTGATTGACGCAAGCGCGGGTTCCAAGCCGCCATTCAAGCGGGTTGCCGGAACCTTGCGTGCGAACACTCCGGCAA
Source organism: Rhizobiaceae bacterium (assembly GCA_049696015.1). GTDB lineage: Bacteria > Pseudomonadota > Alphaproteobacteria > Rhizobiales > Rhizobiaceae > JANMEX01. The sequence continues at coordinate 35,564 of JBAVTG010000190.1, forward strand.
GATACCAGCCAATCAGCGCGACTCCGATGCCAGCCAGCGCGTCGGTGAGATGATGTCCGCCATCCACTGGCGTTGCCATCAGCACCGCAGCATTCAATGCAAGCGCCGGCCAGCGCAACAACCGCACGCCCCATAGGCAAATCACCACCAGCGCCGAAAGTGTGCCGTGATAAGAGGGAAACGCGATCAGCCCATGCAGATTATCGAGCGTGATAAACCGCTCGGCGCCGCTGCGCAGATCAAAAAACACTTGCTTGTAAGCCAGATCGACAATCGGCATCCCCGATGCCACGAATTCGGCATCAGGACGCAAATATCCAAGCGCGCCAGCCGATGGCAGGATGCCGGAGGTGCCAATGCAGATCAGGCCCGAAATGATCACCGCTGCGCCAAGCTGGCGGCTGCGCACAATGCTGCCTGACAGGCCCAGAACCACCACACACAGCGCAATCTGCGAAATCGTCGTGATGTAGACGATGGAAGATGCCGTGCTCAGCCATGGCCGCGAATTGACCGCCGACACGTAGGCGAGCCAGTCAAACCCCAACAAAGAGTCGGACTTGACCAGATACGGATCGATCAGCGGAAAGTCGAACGAGGTGATGAGATATGAAAGCACTGCGCCCGCCGTCGAAAACGCAAGCAGCAGCGCCGTCTCAGTGCACATGACCTCGAAGTTTTCCATCGGCCGCTTGGCGCGGTAAAACCAGCCAATGGCCAGCAGCAGTGTCACCACGCCGACAACTTTGACCGCGCTTTGCAGTTGAAACGTGAAGTCGGACGCCAGGATCCAGCCGATATCGATGCCAATGATGGCCAACACGACGAGCCATTTCGTTGCCGTTTGCCGATCGCCAGCCATTGCCGCGCCAAATGATTTCAACATGAGACTTACCCTTGAACCGCGCTTGGCGATGCTTGCAGCGGACTTGATTTGAACACACGCCCGTCAACCAGACGCCCGGCTATCACAATGCTGGCGAGCGTCACACAAAGACCGCCGAACACATCGATCAGATTATGCGAACCGTGGATCAGGATCGCCGGAACCATCAGAAATACCAGCAGCATGACCGGCATATGAACAAGCCGGATGCTGCGCGAATAGTACAAAGTCGTGAACGCCAGAACCGTAT
>JBAVTG010000191.1:0-8559 GCA_049696015.1 Rhizobiaceae bacterium
GCCTGCGGAAACGTCGCGCGCAGCAGGATGTCTACCTCCTCGCGCGTCATCACAGGTTCAAGTTTTTGCGTCATCGGGCCATTCCGGTCTAGGATGAAGTTGATCGCCCTCAATGCCACGCAATGGCCAGGAAAGGCAACGCGACTTGCAGCTTAAGCATTTGTTTCTGGCCGCTTTTTTGGCTTCCGCTGCGTCAACCGATGCAGTTGGCGATGAAATGGCCCCAGCCGATGTCGCAAAGTTTGCCGCCGCCTGGCCGGTCATTGCCGCTGGCCTGACCAAAGCTGATCCCGAGTTTGATCCGACCATGACCAGCGTGCTTGAATCACAGCTGCAGGAGATGGCGGCAAGTGATTCAAAAGATTCACAGTTGGACAGGGTTGTTTTTGCGCAGGGCTATGCGGATTTCGAGACATTTGCCGCACTGTCGTCGCGGATTCTGACGGCTGCAAGATGGGCGAAAAATCCGCCGGATCAGGCTGATCTTGAGGCGGCGCTGAGCGCAATCAACGCCGGCCCGGAGCGCAGCGCGGACGATAAGGCGGCCCTGGCCGCTTCGTTGAAGACTGCGTTTGAAAAGGCGGTTGCCGCCAAGCCGGCTGATAAGGACATTGCCACCGTGCGCGACCAGCTTGCGGCAATTGAACGAGCAGTTTTGGCACAGCCCTGATTGCGGATGCTTAAGGCGCAGCCTAATCTATAAGCGAGGAGCCATTCATGATCTTCAAACCCAATCTTTCCCTGATCACGCTCGGCGTTCACGATCTGGCGCGGGCCAAGCGCTTTTATGAGGCGCTCGGCTGGAAAGCGTCGGACCAGCCCAGCGGCGGGGTGGCGTTTTTTGAGTTGAACGGCGTGATCCTGTCGCTCTTCCCGCGCGCGGATTTGGCCAAGGATGCCAAAGTGCCCGATACCGAACCCGGCTTTTCCGGCATTTCGCTGGCGTATAATGTGGCCTCGGACGCAGAGGCCGACGAAGCGCTGGCGCATGCGGTCGCTTGCGGCGCGACGCTGGTGAAGCCGGCGGAGAAGGTATTCTGGGGCGGCTATTCAGGCTATTTCCGTGACCCGGAGGGCCATTTGTGGGAAGTGGCGCACAATCCGTTCGGCAAGTTTGATGCAAACGGGCAATTCAGGATGTGATGCGGATGAACCACGACAACTATCCAGAAGGCTACACGCAAGATGAGCTGGCCAAGATCAAGACCATCGCCGTGATCGGCGCATCGCCCAATGAAACGCGGCCAAGCCATGGCGTAATGCGGTTTCTGCTGTCGAAGGGTTACAAAATCGTGCCGGTCAATCCGGGGCAGGCGGGCAAGGAAATCCTCGGCCAAACCGTTGTCGCGTCACTGGCGGATTTGGCTGTACCTGTGGACATGATCGATGTCTTCCGCGCATCGGAAGCCATCCCCGGCGTTGCGGAAGAAATCCTTGCTCTGCCCTGGAAGCCAAAGCTGGTGTGGATGCAACTCGGCGTCCGCAATGATGCGTCCGCTGCCAGATTGGAAGCAGAGGGCATGACCGTGATCATGGACCGCTGCCCGGCAATCGAATTGCGGCATTGAGGGTCATTTGGAATATTGTTTCCGGTTTCTCAGATTATGTTCGGAAAAGACTGGTTCCGGATGACATTTCAGCAAAATTTTGCTTCCACGGGCGGTAAGCGTTTGGGATAGTCGGCTCCTCAAAACCAACAATAGTGAAATGGGGACGGACACGATGGCCAAGCACAAGCCCGGAATTGAAACACTCGCCATACATGCCGGCGCCAAGCCGGACCCGACAACGGGTGCGCGCGCAACGCCGATTTACCAGACGACAGCCTATCAGTTCAACGACGTGGACCATGCCGCCGCGCTGTTCGGCCTGCAGGCATTCGGCAACATCTACACCCGCATCATGAACCCGACGCAGGCGGTTCTGGAAGAGCGCGTGGCCGCGCTTGAAGGCGGCACGGCAGCGCTGGCGGTTGCTTCCGGCCATGCGGCGCAAATGCTGGTGTTCCACACGCTGATGCAGCCGGGCGATGAATTTGTCGCCTCGAAAAAGCTCTACGGCGGCTCGATCAACCAGTTCGGCAACTCGTTCAAGAGCTTCAACTGGAACGTCAAATGGGCCGACAATGATGATGCTGCCGCATTTGAAGCCGCCATCACACCCAAAACCCGCGCCATCTTCATCGAAAGCCTGGCCAATCCAGGCGGGATCGTCATGGACATCGAAGCCATCGCCAAGGTCGCGCACAAGCATGGCCTGCCGCTGATCGTCGACAACACCATGGCAACGCCGATCCTGATCCGCCCGATCGAACACGGTGCTGACATCGTCATTCATTCGCTGACCAAATTCATGGGCGGCCACGGCAATTCGATGGGCGGCATCATTGTCGACGGCGGTACGTTTGATTGGTCGAAATCGGGCAACTACCCGATGTTGTCCGCCCCGCGGCCGGAATATGCCGGGGTCGAGCTCCACAAGACATTCGGCAACTTCGCTTTCGCCATCGCCTGCCGGGTGCTCGGTCTGCGTGACCTTGGACCTGCTATTTCGCCGTTCAACGCGTTTTTGATCCTGACCGGCATCGAAACGCTGCCGCTGCGCATGGAGCGTCACTGCGCCAACGCGTTGAAAGTGGCCAAATGGCTGAAAAAGCACCCGTCTGTGTCGTGGGTGTCCTATGCCGGACTTGAGGACGACAAATATCACGCGCTGCAACAGAAATATGCGCCGAACGGCGCGGGCGCCGTGTTCACGTTTGGCCTGAAAGGCGGCTATGAAGCGGGCGTCAAACTGGTGTCATCGCTGGAACTCTTCAGCCACGTCGCAAACATCGGCGACACGCGTTCACTCGTCATCCACCCGGCATCAACCACGCACAAGCAACTGACCGACGCACAGAAAACCGCCGCCGGGGCAGGGCCGGACGTGGTGCGCCTGTCTGTCGGCATCGAAAATGCCGATGACATCATCGCTGATCTGGAGCAGGCGCTGAAGAAGGCGGGTTAAGTCAACCTGACGCGCAGGCGGTGGCAGTTTATGCCGCCGCTTGTTCGCGCACGAACTTGACCGGCTCGACAATTGCGACTTGCAGTTTGTTGATGAATTTGTGTTCGCCGTTGTCGAGATGGAATTCGATGAACTGAACTTCCGAATACAACACGCTTTCCAGCCGTCCGGATGCGCCGCAGACGACTTCGCCGTTGAGCTTGGTGCCGTTGACCAATTCGATCACCGCCTTCGTGTTGCGCGTCTGTTGGGACATGGGCGTTGTTCTCCGGACTTGTTCAATAAGACCGACGCTCTAACAGCAGTGTGTTGATTGCAGATGAAGATCATGCGCACAATTTCACACTGATGCGCAATGCAGGATGGACCATGAGCGACAAACACCATGTGCCGGTAACGGTTGAAGGCGTAACCACGGAGGTGTCACGACCTGACCCGGCCAAAACCCTATCCGGCGATCCGATCCATACAACTTGGAACATCGAAGAACGCGACGGGCTTTATTGCGGCATTTGGCAATCCACACCGGGCAAATGGCGCATATCCTACGATGAATGGGAATATTGCCGCATTCTGTCAGGCGTCTCGGTGATCAGCGAGGATGGCGGCAAAGCAGTTACGGTCAAGGCAGGCGACAGCTTCATCCTCAGACCCGGCTTCAACGGCACATGGGAAGTGCTTGAAACGACTCAAAAAGACTATGTCATCCGGCTGTGACCATCAGCCGTTGCAACCCGTGAAAATGGAAAGAATTGCGATAGCGCGGCTCTTCGGCGATCTTCAGATCGGGCAACCGGTCAAACAGTGCTTTGAGACTGGTCTGCAGTTCCAGCCGCGCCAGCGGCGCGCCGATGCAGAAATGGATTCCGGCGCCGAAGGAGACGTTTTTCTGGTCTGATCTTTCAGGATTGAACCTATCGGGCTGATCAAATGCCCTTGGGTCGCGGTTGGCCATACCGAGCAGCAAGCCGATACTCTCGCCTTCGCGCAGGGTGATGCCTTCGGCGATTTCGACTGTGTCGTAAGCATAGCGGGTGAACATGTGCAGCGGCGCATCAAAGCGCAGGCACTCCTCGATGGTCGCTTCGCACGCTTCAGGGGTGGCAAAAAACCGGCGTGGATCGCCGCCCTGGGCAAGGATGGTCTTCACGGCATTGCCTGTCTGGTGGACGGTGGCCTCGTGCCCGGCGTTGAGCAGCAGCACGCAGGTCGAAATCAGTTCGTCATTTGTGAGTTTTTCCCCGGCGTCCCGCACGGTAATCAGCGCCGATAACAGATCATCTTGGCTTGTCTTTGCATGGCGGGCGATGTGGCGCTCCATGAAAGCATGAAAATCGGCAGCAGCGCGGTTGGCTGTATCTTCGATGGTGCGCGTCCGGTGCGGCACATACATGGCGCACATGGCATGCGACCAATCGAGCAGGTTTTGCGCTTCCTCAACCGGAACGCCCAGCAATTCGCAGATGATGGTCATGGGGATCGGTGTGGCAAAAGACGGAAGAAGATCAAAGGGTTCGCCTTTGGGAAGCCTGTCAACCAACTGGTGCGCCAGCGCTTCGATCCGCGGTTTCAGCCGCTCGATGGCGCGCGACACGAAGGCGCGATTGATCAGCGTGCGCAGCCGCGTGTGCGCCGGCGCTTCGCGCTCAAGCAATGAACCGGACTCGATGCGGTCAAAGGCGGTCAGGTGATCGCGCCCCGGCGTTGAATTGAGCGGCGCTCCCCAGCGGTTTTCCCGCCCGAACCGTTTGTCGCGAAACAGCCGGTTGACATCGTCGAACCCGCCAAAGCACCAGAAGCCATAGTCTTCCCAGAAAAACGCAGGCGAAGCAGCGTGCATTTTTGCGTATGCCGGATAGGGATCAAGATAAAACGAAGGGTATGCCGGGGCGAGACGCAGACGATTTCCGGACAATATGGATTCGGCGGCAAGATTTATCGTCATCATGCCCGCAGACTAGGCGATCAGCCTCCCGGATTTCAACGGCAAAGGCAGTTTGATCAATTGATGCGAATTTGGCTGTATTTTGGTTAGCTGTGCAAGTTTTGCTTAACACTATGCAGGCAAATTCAGGATTGCAAAAGCCGCATGAAGAAAATCTCATGTTGGTTGCAGTTTGCGCAGCAATTGGGCGGAGGTAAAATCATGACGTCAGCGGCATTCAAGGCGCGAAGCCCGGAGCGCGATCAAAAGAACGACGATCTTCGCATCGAGCGTCTCGACAACAACCTTGAGGATGTGATTGCCGAGGTGCGCTTCGAGCGCAATGGCCTGCGCGCACGGTACTTGAGCTCGCCCGACAACGCGATGCGGCCACTCGACATGGCTGAGTCTTTCACATCCGACGCTTCGGAAGAAACGCTGGATGCGCTGCGGATTTGCATCATGCGCCTGAAGACGCTGGATGCGCAGGAAAACATCCTGCTGCAGATGCAACAGGATCTGGTGCGCCTGCAGGGCATTTCGGAAGAATAGCGCACCAGGGTCAGGACCTAGAGGCGACCAGCCGCCTGTCGGGCTCAATCTTGCGGGCGCTTCGGCAACGCCTCCGCGTTTACCCTTTTTGCAGATGGTACGCCCGGCTTGCGGTGAACCGTAATTCCCCTGCTTGAACAATCATGCCTGTCAGCCCTATTTAAGGGACGAGAACCGTTCTGATTCCTGCCGTTCAGGCAGCAACGCCCGCCGGGCTGGAGAAAAACATGAGAGATCCTGTCGAAACCGCGATGAACCTTGTTCCGATGGTCGTCGAGCAGACCAACCGCGGCGAGCGCGCCTACGACATTTTCTCGCGGCTCCTGAAAGAGCGCATCATTTTCATCACCGGACCGATCGAGGACGGGATGGCGACGCTGGTGTCGGCGCAGCTGCTTTTCCTGGAAGCGGAAAATCCGAAAAAGGAAATCAATCTCTACATCAACTCGCCCGGCGGCGTCGTCACATCCGGCATGGCCATCTACGACACGATGCAGTTCATCCGCCCGGCAGTATCGACGCTCTGTTTCGGTCAGGCTGCATCCATGGGCTCGCTGCTTCTCGCCGCTGGCCACAAGGATATGCGTTTTTGCCTGCCCAACTCCCGGATCATGGTGCATCAGCCATCCGGCGGCGCACAGGGGCAGGCGACCGATATCCTCATTCAGGCGCGTGAAATTGAGAACATGAAGCGCCGCCTGAATGAAATCTACGTTCATCACACCGGCCGCTCGTACGAAGAAATTGAAAACGCTCTCGACCGCGACAATTTCATGACGGCGCAGACGGCTCTTGATTTTGGCCTTATCGACAAAATTGTCGAAAAACGTCAGGTCGCTGGCGAATAATTGCCAGTGTGGCTTTTCGGTGCGGGCATTTTCCCGCGCCGTTTGTTAAGTCTATTTTGAGTTTCGTGCGTTTGACTGGGCGAATCAAGACTTCTTTGCCGAATATCGGTTATGGATGTCGTAAGCGGACGAGCAGTCCCGCTAATCTTGATTGACTGCGGTCGGAACGTTATATCCGGTGAATGCCGGACGGCAGGGCAGCTACATCAAGCGCCGCACTGAAAGGGAAGACGGATGAGCAAAGTCAGCAGCGGCGGCGATTCCAAGAACACGCTTTACTGTTCATTCTGTGGCAAGAGCCAACATGAAGTGCGCAAACTCATTGCCGGTCCGACCGTGTTTATCTGCGACGAATGCGTCGAACTGTGCATGGACATCATCCGCGAAGAGAACAAGACCTCGATGGTCAAATCGCGCGAAGGTGTGCCGACCCCGCAGGAGATCATCAAGGTTCTGGATGACTATGTCATCGGCCAGCGCCACGCCAAGAAAGTTCTCTCGGTCGCTGTCCACAACCATTACAAGCGTCTGGCGCATGCGCAGAAAAATGGCGATGTCGAACTGGCCAAGTCCAACATCCTGCTGATTGGCCCGACCGGCTGCGGCAAGACATTGCTTGCCCAGACATTGGCCCGCATCATCGACGTGCCGTTCACCATGTCGGATGCAACGACGCTGACGGAAGCCGGCTATGTCGGTGAAGACGTGGAAAACATTATCCTGAAATTGCTGCAGGCAGCAGACTACAATGTCGAACGCGCCCAGCGCGGCATCGTTTACATCGATGAAATCGATAAGATTTCGCGCAAGTCCGACAATCCGTCCATCACCCGCGACGTGTCGGGCGAAGGCGTGCAGCAGGCTTTGCTCAAGATCATGGAAGGCACTGTCGCCTCCGTGCCGCCGCAGGGCGGGCGCAAGCATCCGCAGCAGGAATTCCTGCAGGTCGATACCGCCAATATCCTGTTTATTTGCGGCGGGGCGTTTGCAGGCCTGGACAAGATCATTTCCGACCGCGGCCGCAAGACCTCGATTGGCTTTGCCGCCACGGTCGCATCTCCCGATGACCGCAAAACCGGTGAACTGTTCCGCATGGTCGAGCCGGAAGATTTGCTGCGCTTTGGACTGATCCCGGAATTCGTCGGCCGTTTGCCGATCTTGGCTACGCTCGAAGATCTGGACGAACCAGCGCTGATCACAATCCTGATCGAACCGAAAAATGCACTGGTCAAACAATACCAGCGCCTGTTTGAGATGGAAAATGTCGAGCTCACATTCCACGAGAGTGCGCTGTCAGCCATTGCCAAGCGGGCAATCGAGCGCAAGACCGGCGCACGCGGCCTGCGCTCGATCATGGAAAGCATCTTGCTGGACACCATGTTCGACCTGCCGACACTCGAAGGCGTGACAGAAGTGGTGATTTCCGAAGATGTGGTCTCCGGAAACGCCCGGCCATTGTACATTTACGCCGAACGCAAGGACGAAAAAGGCTCTGCCTCAGCCTGATTTGCCGGGAATTTCTGCCATGAGGCGCGGTTTTACGCCGCGCCTTTTTGTTTTTCAGGATGTTTAGTTGCACGAAAGCCTCGGGAAGCCCAAAATGTCTAGAATGATTCCGGCAACCCCGCTTGAACTGAGCCGCGCCGCACTCCAAGTAGGGCATTAAGTCGGCTCTGCTCCTCCCGCCAAATTGGGGGAGGTCGAGAGGCCGGAGAAAGGAAATACCATGAGTGCTCCGAGGAAAACCGTTGCCAAGAGCCAGGATGGGCTGCATGCCGTCTTGCCGCTGCGCGATATTGTCGTCTTCCCCAATATGATCGTGCCTCTGTTTGTCGGCCGGGAAAAGTCAATCAAGGCGCTTGAAGATGTCATGGGCGCGGACAAGCAGATCATGCTCGTCACCCAGATGAACGCGACCGACGATGAGCCGGCCGCAGACGCCATCTTTCGCATTGGCACGCTTGCCAATGTGCTGCAGCTGCTGAAACTGCCCGACGGCACAGTCAAAGTGCTGGTCGAGGGCATGGCCCGCGCGGAAATCACGGCATTTTCTGACCGCAGCGACTTTCACGAGGCGCACGTCAGGATTCTGGCTGAGCCGGAAGAAGACCGTGTTGAAATCGAGGCGCTGGCCCGCTCGGTTATCGCCGACTTTGAAAATTATGTGAAGCTGAACAAGAAGGTTTCGCCGGAAGTTGTCGCTGCCACGGCGCAGATCGAGGACTA
>JBAVTG010000192.1:0-28626 GCA_049696015.1 Rhizobiaceae bacterium
ATGGCGGAGAGGATGAGATTCGAACTCACGAGGCCCTTTTGGAGCCTACTCCCTTAGCAGGGGAGCGCCTTCGGCCACTCGGCCACCTCTCCGCGCCGGGTCCGGATAGACGTAAATCCGGCTGCCCTCAAGGATTAATTGCATTTCACGCCCATAATCGCGCCCATTGCACAGACAGGCGCGCTCAGGCAGCCAGCTCATGTTCCCATGGCGGATTGGCGCCTGCGCGCGAAACCGTTACGGCGGCGGCGCGAACCGCCAGCGACAGGGCGCCCGCCATGTCGTCGCGTGTCAGTGCGGCCAGGCCTTGCTTTGACAGTATGTCCGCCCTGTAGAGCCATGCAAGGATCCCGGCATTGACCGTATCGCCTGCTCCCACCGTATCAACCACAGTCACCTTGATGCCCGGCACTTCAACCTTGCCCGCCTTGCCGATCGCCACGGCGCCGTCTGCACCCCGGGTCATCACCACCAGCTTGGCGTTGCCGGCCAGCAGCGTGGCGGCAAACTCGTCAAAGTCGCCGCCTGCATCGAAAAACGCCAGATCCTCGTCGGACAGTTTGACGATGTCGGACATTGCCAGCATCCGGTCCATGCGGGCGCGGTGCGCTGCCTTGTCCTTGATGAAGGACGTGCGGATGTTCGGGTCAAACGAAATGACGCGGCTCTTGTGCTCGCGGCGCATCATTTCCTCATAGGTGCCGCCGCACGGTTCCGGGATCAGCGAAATCGCACCGAATTGCAGCGCCGTCACGCTTGCATCAAGCACCGGGATGTCGGCAGCCGCCAAAAGGCGGCCGGATGTGCCCTCGTCATAGAAAGCATATTTTGCGTGGCCATCGACAAGGCGGACGAATGCGAGTGTTTCGGGATGGTCCGAGCGCACGACGTACTTTGTGTCGACCTTTGAGTCGCCCAGATAGTTGACCAACAGGTCGCCGAAGAAGTCCGTCGATATGCCGGAAAAAAACGCCGACGGCGCGCCAAGGCGCCCGACTGCGATGGCCGTGTTGAACACTGCCCCGCCAGCGACCGGCATGTAACAGGCCTCGCCCGCTGCGGTTTGGCGCGGCAGCATGTCGATCAGTGCTTCTCCACAAGACAGGATCATTTTACTCTCCCGGACCGGCCCGCCAATTCAATCGGTTCAAATTGTCTGGACCGGCGTTAACACCGGCGATTTTCAATTCCAAGCCCAACAGCGGTGAAAATCAAGGAGCCCGCGTTTTCTTGAGGCGCGAACTGTGGCAATCCTAACCGGATTGAACAGAAAAGATGACCGATGACCCTCACACGCCCATTGTTGACGCCGCTCGCCGCAAGTCTGCCTTCTGCCGTACCGTTCGTCGGCCCGGAAACCTTGGAGCGCCAGCGCGGGCGGCCGTTTGCCGCGCGCATCGGCGCAAACGAGAGCGGCTTTGGCCCCTCGCCTGCGGTCATTGCCGCGATGCAGGCGGCAGCGGCGGACAGCTGGAAATATGGCGATCCGGAAAATCATGATCTGAAGCACGCGCTGGCCGCGCATCTTCGCGTCCCGTTTGACGCTGTCAATGTTGGCAGTGGCATTGACGGGCTGCTTGGCCTTGCGGTGCGCCTGTACGTGTCGCCCGGCGACGCGGTCGTGTCTTCGCTCGGCGCTTACCCGACGTTCCATTTCCATGTCGCCGGTTTCGGCGCGCGGCTGGTCACGGTCCCCTACCGGGATGATTGTGAAGACCTGGACGCCCTGCTCAATACAGCGCAGCGCGAAAAGCCAAAACTTGTCTATCTTGCCAATCCGGACAATCCCATGGGCACTTGGCATACGGGCGAAAAAGTCGCCGCTTTCGCCAAGGCGCTGCCGGCGGAAACCATGCTCATCCTCGATGAAGCCTACTGCGAGACGGCGCCTGAGGGAACCGTCCCCGACATTGATGTCAACACGCCCAATGTCATGCGGTTCCGCACCCTTTCCAAGGCCTATGGCATGGCCGGCGTGCGCGTTGGCGCAGTGTTCGGGCCGGCGGATGCGATTGGCGCTTTCAACAAGGTGCGCAATCATTTCGGCATCGGGCGCATCGCCCAGGCAGGAGCCATAGCTGCGCTCAAAGATCAGGATTGGCTTGGCCACGTGGTCGATTTGGTTGCCAAATCGCGCAACAGGATTGCATTGGAGGCCCGCGCGAACGGATTGACGCCCGTCAATTCGGCCACAAACTTCGTCGCCATCGACTGCGGCCGTGACGGACCTTACGCCAAACGCATTCTCGATGGCCTGATTTCACGGGACATTTTCGTGCGCAAACCGGCAGCGCCAGTGCTCGATCGCTGCATCCGCGTCTCCTGCGGCACGGACCGCGACATGGACCTGTTCGCCGCCGCCCTGCCCGGCGCCATTGCGGATGCAAATCGTGGCTGAAGCGGCAATACCCAAACCGGTTCATTTCCGCTTTCGCTGACGGCGGCAACGTTAAGACAAACGCCCCTTGTCCAATTGGCGGCGGCCCCGGCCGCTGCCTGACGGGCAAGTCGATGCTGGTGAAAAGGTGATGCCTCGGGCATAGTGGGACACATTTGCCTCTGAAACCCAAAATGATGAGTGTTTTCAGCCAACAAGGAAAAGCTGTGTCCTCCCAAGGCAAAGGTTGGTGCGTCCTGCGGCGGCTCGGGAAATTGGTGATTTTGATCATCTGCCTCATTCCTGTCGGCGCCATTTATGAGTCCCTGTCGGAAAACGCCGACTCGAAGGCCAACGCGCCACTTGGCCAAATGGTGGATATTGGCAGCTTCCGACTGCACCTCCACTGCAGTGGAACGGGCAGCCCCACTGTCGTTGTTGACGCCGGATGGGGTGATTCCTCCGCTTCGTGGGGCTGGGTTCAACCTGAGATCGCAAAGTCCACCCGCATCTGCACCTATGACCGGGCCGGGATGGGCTGGAGCGATGCCAGTTCGCAGCCGCGCACCGCCCGGCAGTTTGCCAAAGAGCTGCATGCCCTGCTGGCAAAGGCCAATGAAACCGGTCCATATGTGCTCGTTGGCCATTCGCTGGGCGGATATACGATGCTTGTATACGCTCATGATTACCCGGCAGAGGCTGCCGGGCTGGTGCTGATTGATGCGCAAGCGCTGCCTAAATCGGGAATCACCGCTTTTAATCCCGCGCCCAAACCCGGCAGCTCGTCTTTGCTGGCCTTGTTGGCTCGCATTGGCGTGGCGCGTTTGCTGGCGGCTCCCCTCGGCTCGATCCAGGACCTGCCGGAGAGGGAGAAACAAGCCTATGCAGCTTCCGCTGCGACCCCTCGTTTCGTTCAAACCTTTCTGGACGAAGGCAGGGGGATGTCCGAAGGCGGCGCGCAAGCCAAAGCCGTGACCACATTGGGCACATTGCCGCTCATTGTCCTGTCCCGCGGCAAAGATCAGGACCCGGATTGGGCGGCCTCGCAAGCAGGTTTTCTACGCTTGTCGACCAACAGCCGGCAGCTTTATGCAGACCGGAGCGGTCACCGCATCATGATTGAACAACCCGAGGCTGCAGTGATGTCAATTTTGAAGATGGCAGCGATGGTACGCGAATTGACGGTCGAGCAACGATAGCACGTGCACGTCCTTGCCGGATCTTGGGGGTTCGCTCTTTCACACCATTCAAAGCCGCTATTCAAGAAGCCGCCAACGCCCTTGTTCCAGACGATTGCAAGGGCCGCTTGGAGCGCTTGACGTTGCATTGATGCCGTTGCGCGGGGTTGCCCGGCGCTATCGCGGATGCACGCTCCATATAGACAAAAGCCGCCGGGCTTTCGCCGTCGGCGGCTTTGGTGAATCCCCGTTTTCATCCCCACGGATGTCTGGCTTCCCCGAATTGGCCGTAATCCGGCTCTTGTCTTTCACGACCGGTGACCCCGGCTCTTCTTCTGGACAGCGCGCAACTGGAGCAGCGCGCCGGTTTTCATTCAAATCAGTGGGCGGTCATCCATTCACGGGCGGAGCGCAACGCCTGGGCAATTTCCATTTTCGACATGGAGGCAGCCAGCTCGGCGCGCATTTCAGCGGCGCGGTCGCTGCCCTTGATGGCGGCGATGTTGAACCATTTGTGGGCGGCAACCATATCGGCATCGCAATCGCGGCCGGTGGCATACATCAAGCCCATGTTGAAGAGAATGTCTGCCTGGGCGTCCGTGCCCATGGTTGCAGTTTCTGCGGAATTGAATTCAAAGCGTGCCATTTCTTACTTCCCTGTAAACCCTTGAGAGCACTTGTTTTTCCGGACCATTCCGGTTGGCTCTTCATGGTGCCGAGAATGCCGCGCCGTCTTGAAAGACGCGTTAATCTGCTTGCTTAATGGCAAGACAATGAAACAAAAACGCAAAGTAAACTTCATCTTCCGGAAACCAATGAAGGGCTGCGTTTTCAATGGTTTAGCCGAAAATTCATGCAAAATTCACATGCCAATTTACACGTCTTGATAACCACGCTTGGCGAAGCGCTGCTGAACGGCAAAAAAGGACGACGGCGCGAAGCCGCAAAAAATCCTGGTTTTGACGCTGCGGCACGGCTTTCGCGGCATTCAAAACTAGACTACTCTTACGTCTGCGTAAGGGATGGAGGGTGCGTGGCGTGATGTCACGATGCCAATTTGGGAGGAAAACATGATCCGCAAACTGCTCACAGCTGCCATACTGGCTGCCGCGTTCACGGCACCGGCGTTCGCCGCCGAGCCTATCGAAGGCAACTGGAAACGCTCAACCGGCACAATCATCAAGTTCGCGCCATGCGGCGCTGCCTTCTGCGCGATTGTGCAAAACGGCAAGAACGCCGGCAAACAGGCCGGCTCCATGTCCGGCACGGGCGCCCGCTACAAGGGCACACTGACCGACCTTGACGCCAACAAGACCTACAAGGGCAAGGCATCGGTCGCCGGCAACACGATGAAGCTGGCCGGCTGCGTTTTGGGCGGCCTCGTTTGCAAGAACGAAACCTGGGTTCGCCAGTAACAGACTTCTGATTTTTATTCATAACCCGGTTCAGCCAAGCTGAGCCGGGTTTTTTCATGGGTGGATCATGCGGCTTGCGTTCGGATTTCTGGCTTTTTTGGCAAGCGCCACACCTATTGCTGCGGCGGAGATGCTCACTGGTCCGCAAATCGAACCGGCTTTGAATGGCGTGACGATCTGGTACGAGCCGCTTTCGGCCAGGTCTGCCCGCCAATTCTTCAACAAGAACGGCGAAACACCCTATGTCGATGCCAAAGGTTCCAAGACCTATGGCCAATGGTCGGTGCGCGGCGACAAATATTGTTCGCTCTGGCCACCGTCAGACCATTGGACGTGTTTTGAAGTTGAACGCGAAACCCGCGCTGACGGCAATGTCTTTATCACCTTCGCGTCCGGCGGCGGGGGCAAGCGCTATGTCGGCATTGCCAAGCCCGGCATGCATGTTGATGAAGCCTGGGGCGGTTAAGGCGCCGATGCCCGCTGCGCTCTGTCAGGCCTGAGCGAAACGCAGAATGTGAAACAACACATTCATTGATCTATATCATCGTATTTAATGCACAGTCTCCTAATCTTCAAAGGAGGTTGGAGGCGGAGCATTCTCTCCTCCATTTGTCTTCGTCGTTGTTCCGGAGAGACCGCAATCGCAGCGGGCGGCGAGGAGACCGGATGTTCCCAGTCCAACAACCATGGAGATGAAGATGAACCGTATCACACTCGCCATTCTCGCACTTGCTGCGTCAACCGCGTCGGCTTTTGCCGGAACGGTCGCGGATTTCGAGAAAGCGCTGCAGGGCGCCTACGCCGATTACCGCGCCGCCCTGTTCATGACCAATATGGGCAAGGCCGATGAATCGTCCAAGGCTGTGGCCAGCATGTCGGCAAAATGGGCCGACATTGAAAAGACTTGGGGATCGTCCCCGCCACCGCAATACGCGGATGACCCCAAATGGCCGGAAACACTGAAATCTGTCGCCGAAATTTCGGCAAAGGCAGCCACTGAAGTTGAAGCCAAGAAGCTGCCCGATGCGCATGCGACGCTAGAAGGTATCCGCGAACAGATCAGCCAACTGCATCAGCGCAATGGCATTCAGTCCTTTTCAGACAGGATGAACGACTATCATGCCGCGATGGAAGAAGTGCTTGCCGCTGACATTACGAAAACCGACGACGCGGCTCTTGTCAAACTCCACGGCCAGGCAGCCGTATTGAGTTACCTCTCAGGCCAGCTGTCCGCCCACGCGCCTGATGCTGCTGCTTCAACGCCTGAATTCCAGCAACTCAACAAAGCCGTTGCAGATTCAGTGACCGCATTTTTGGCGGCTGTCGAAGCCAAGGATGCCGAAAAACTGAAGTCGGCCATTGGTGCTCTCAAACCCGCCTACTCAAAGCTCTTTCTGAAATTCGGCTGATCGAACGGGCAAAGTCCGCCAAACCTGCAAGGAGAAGATCATGAGCTACTATTTCACCAAAACTCTCGACATGCCGTTCGAAGATGCCGTTGATCACGTCACCAAAGCGCTGGCCGCCAAGGGTTTTGGCGTTCTGACAATCATTGACGTCAAGGAAACGATGAAAAAGAAGATCGGCATGGACATGAAGCCATACCGGATACTTGGGGCCTGCAATCCGCATTTCGCCTTCCGCGCCATGCAGTCAGAAGACAAAATCGGGGCCATGCTGCCATGCAACGTCGTGGTGATTGAGCAGGCGCCCGGGCAAGTCGAAGTCGCAGCCGTTGACCCTGTCGCATCGATGCTGGCTGTGAAGAACGCCGAGTTGGGCGAAGTGGCAACGGCGGTTCAGGCGGCGCTGAAGGAGGTGGTGGAGGGTCTATAGAGCCTTCTGCCCGAACAGCACTTTCTGCGCTTCCTTGTCTTCGGCCAGGTTCATCCGCTTGGCTTCTTCTTTGCCAACATCAATGCCGCGAATGACTGCGGGGCGGGTTTTCACCGCTTCATACCAGCGCTTGAGGTGCGGGAAGCCGTTCAGGTCCTGCCCCTGACGCTCATGCGGAATGACCCAGCCGATCGAGGCCATATCGGCTATCGAGTAGTCGCCGGCCAAATACTCGTTGTCCGCCAGCCGACGGTTCATCACACCATAAAGGCGGTTCACCTCATTGGTGTAGCGGTTGATGCCGTATTCGATCTTTTCCGGCGCATATTGGCGGAAGTGATGCGCCTGCCCTGCCATTGGCCCCAGCCCGCCGACCTGCCAGAACAGCCATTCCTCGCAGACAATGCGCGCCCGCTCGTCGGTTGGATAGAACTTGCCAAACTTGCGCCCCAGATATTGCAGGATCGCGCCAGACTCGAACACCGACACTGGCGTGCCGCCCGGTCCTTGCGGATCTATGATCGCCGGCATGCGGTTGTTGGGCGCGATCTTGAGGAAATCGGGGTGAAATTGTTCGCCGCGCCCGATGTTGACGTATTTGACCACATAGGGAACGCCCAGTTCCTCCAGCATGATGGAAATCTTCCATCCGTTCGGCGTCGGCCAGTAAAATAATTCAATCGGCTCGGTCTGCATATTCATGGCCATCTCCTTGGGTCTCCACATGACATCGCCTTGGCACTGGCCGCAAGTCACACTCCCTTGAATTGAAGCAGACCGGAACCCGGTTCTGCGCATGAACGGCAGATGAACGGCCCCGTCAGGATGCATTCAGGCGCATTCTTCTAGAACCGCGGCAACAAACGGATCGGAAGGGACAACGGTCATGGGTTTCGAAACTTCGGTACTGGCGCGGCGCTTCACCATCGTTTGCCTCCTTGCCACCATCTTCGGGATTGCATTCGCCGCCTTGGTCCAGAACTACAGCCGTCCGGCTCAGGCTTATGAAATCGGCAGGGTGATCCCCTGCGTTTTTGAAGACAGCCAGGAATGCAAGGCGCCTAGAAACTGAATTTGACTGCCAAGACAAAGGGACAAGACCATGACCATGATCAACCGCACCGCTAACTACCTGGTTTCCGGCGCTGTTCTTCTTGCGCTGTTTGCAGCGCCTGCCTTCGCCCTTGCCCAGACCCAGAATGACGGCCAACGCAAGATTTCGGGCGCCGGCCTTGTCCTGATGGTTTCGCTTCAACGCAATGCGGGCTGAGTTCCCTCCCACTCAGCTCCTTTAAGAAACAGGCGTGCTTCTCCCGGCGCGCCTGTTTTTTCATGACGATTGCATGAAATTTTGCGCGGGGCCTTTTCTATGGGCCGATCACTCATTATGACTGGTCCATGAAACACGAAGCATCATTTGACACGACACTGGTCGTTACTCCGCCCGAACTTGAACCCCGCGCTTTCATGGACGCCCGCGAAGCGGTTGCCGAGCTGAAGCGCATCTATAACCGCAACACCAAATTCCTGCGTGACTGCTTTGAAGCGGTCGGACGCGGCGAGGCGCCCGGAGGGCGGGCCCGGGCTTTTTATCCCGAGATCCGGTTTTCAACGACATCTTATGCGCAGGTCGACACTCGCCTTGCCTATGGACACGTCACGGCGCCTGGGCATTACTCGACAACAATCACCCGCCCGGACCTGTTTGAGCCCTATCTTGAAAAGCAGATCTCGCTTCTCATCCGCAATCACGGCGTTCCAGTCACAATCGCCGAATCGATAACGCCGATCCCGCTGCATTTTGCCTTTCTTGAAGGCACCCATGTCGAGGCATCCGTTGCCGAGCAGCTCAACAAGCCATTGCGCGATGTCTTTGACGTGCCGGACCTCAACGGCACAGACGACCGTATCGTCAATGGCATGCTTGATTTCATGCCCGGCGAAATCCAGCCACTGGCGCCGTTCACAGCGCAGCGCATCGATTATTCGCTGCACCGCTTGTCGCACTACACGGCCACCAGCCCGCAGCATTTTCAGAATTTTGTGCTCTTCACCAATTACCAATTCTACATCGATGAGTTCACCGCCTATGCCCGCAATCTGATGGCGCACGGTGGTGGCGGGTATGACTGTTTTGTTGAACCGGGAAATGTCATCACCCGGGCAGGCAGCGCCGAGCCTGAGGGCGAGGCGCTTGGACGTCTGCCGCAAATGCCGGCCTACCACCTGAAAAAGGGCACGTCCGGCGGCATCACCATGGTGAACATCGGCGTCGGCCCATCCAATGCCAAGACCATCACCGACCATATCGCCGTGCTGCGCCCGCATGCATGGCTGATGCTCGGCCACTGCGCCGGCCTGCGCAACTCTCAGGCGCTCGGCGATTATGTGCTGGCCCACGCCTATGTGCGCGAGGATCACGTTCTGGACGCCGATCTTCCGGTCTGGATCCCGATTCCGGCGCTTGCCGAAGTGCAGGTGGCGCTTGAAGACGCGGTGGAAGAAGTCACCGGTCTGGAAGGGTATGAACTGAAAAAGATCATGCGCACCGGCACCGTCGCCACCATCGACAACCGCAATTGGGAGCTTCGCGACCAGCGCGGCCCGGTGCAAAGGCTGTCGCAATCGCGCGCCATCGCGCTCGACATGGAATCTGCCACCATCGCCGCCAACGGTTTCCGCTTCCGTGTTCCCTACGGCACGCTCCTGTGCGTTTCCGACAAGCCTTTGCATGGTGAGCTCAAGCTTCCGGGAATGGCCACCGATTTCTACAAGCGCCAGGTCGCCCAGCACCTGACCATCGGCATCCGCGCCATGGAAAAACTCGCCGCCATGCCGCAAGAGGGCTTGCACTCAAGGAAGCTGCGGAGCTTCTTCGAGACGGCGTTTCAGTGAGCTGACAGGAAGGCTGACAGGCGGCTGCGGACTTGCGTTTCGTCACCAAGCTCGCACTCCCATAGCGTGAGGGCGGACCAGCCAATCGCCTCCAGCTTCCGGAGGTTTTCCGAGTCCCGTGCCCGGTTGCGGCCAATTTTCGCTGTCCAATAGTCCCGGTTCTCTTTCGGCACCCGCGCGCCGTGTTTGCAGTCGTGGCCATGCCAGAAGCAGCCGTTTACGAAGACGGCCTTGCGCCGCCCGATCCACGCCAGATCCGGCTTGCCGGGAATGTCCTTGCGGTGGAGCCGGTAGCCGGTCGAAATCGTCCGGGCAATCTTGCGCACCAGCAATTCAGGCGAGGTGTTCCTGCCCTTGATCGCCCGCATGTTGGCGGAGCGGCTGTATTCAGCCTTCGATTTCGTCTTCACCTTCTTCAGCGTCCGGTTTCTTCTTTGTGACAGCCACGGCGCCGCCCCATGCGTCCAGCTGCGCTTGGGCCAGATGCTCAAGTCGCTGCGCTTGCACCAAAAGCGCGCGGCGAAGTCCGACGCTGACATTGCGCTCGGAGATAACTTGCGCCAACCGGGCAATCGTCTGCGCGCGCCGCGCCAGTCTGACGTCTGGATGGCTGCGGATTTCCAGCACGGCGGCGTCTACGACTTCAACGCGCACCGGATTTGGCACCCTAATCTGCGTCTCGGCTGGCGCCGGGTCCTTCTCGTTCAGAATCGCCTTGAATTGGCTTTGCGCGATGCATCTTTCGAAGACCGCAAGCTCCAATGCGTTCAAATCCCGTTTGGCGTCGTTGAAAAGCGGGTTTGCCCGCCGCCCCTCACCGTGCTTTTCGGTTTTCTTGATGCTATTGTGTTTGACGAGCGGGTACATCTCGACAGCAAAGACCTCGAAAGGGTCCAGAACAGACATCGCGACCGCATCTGTGCGCTGATTCGTAAGATGGCGGCCAATCCGGCTGCTCATGCCTTCGAACGTCTGGCCGACGTAGATCGGCTCGCCATCATAATCGAAAAACGCATAGACGCCGCATGTGAACGATCCGACCGCAAGGTCAGTTCCGGGATACTTCCGTTCATACGCCGCCTTCAGCGATGCGCGCAGTTTCTTTGTTTCAATACTGAGTTCGGGCCTTGATTTCTTTGCCATCAAGTCACTCGGCGGCGATCAAGACGGCACGGTCTGGCGTGATCATTTCCCCAAGCAGGTGGTCCGCCAGATGTTTCACCACGGGCACGACCAATCCGTCACCCGTCAAATGATAGGCTTCATTGTATTTTTCAGGCAGGACATAACTATCTTCCAATCCCATAAGGCGCGCTGCCTCACGGCTTGACAATAGCCGGGTCCGGACACTCGAACCAACCACTTCGATGACAATTTGACGGCTTGATCCGCCTCCCGGCGTCCTCAAACACCCAGCGATATCATCAAATCGAAGTTCCGCCCTTTGGGCGCGCTCGCCTTCTTCTTCGCGGGTGCGCTTGTAAATCGTTCCAACCGTGCGGTTGCCAAGCCTTTTGGCAGCGTCGAGCTTCGCCATATTTGTATCTGACATCATTGCAATCAGACGCGCAGTATCGTTTGGCGTATGCCAATCAACGCTCAGTGGCGTATCTTCAATCAAGTCAATCAAACGGGCTGCATGCCCTTTAGGCACCGTCAAACGCCACCAGATCCAGCCATTCTTCAAATCGGGCGGCAGCGCCTGCCAAGCACGATTCAATGCGGCTGGCGTCCACTCCTGCTGGGGCGTTTCGCCAGATAATCCTTCAAGAGAACTGGTTCCGTTCAGGACAGCGACAATAAACAGTCTCGGCCGCGACTGCGGCACGAAAAGCGCCGCATCAATAACCATGGCTCCAAATTGATAGCCCAAGAGTTTGAGCGCCCGGCAAAGTTCGGTGAAATCCTTGCCTTTGTTGGACGTCAAAGCCCCAACAACATTTTCCAGAACGAGAATTCTCGGCGCCCGCCGGGCCTGCAATAATTTTTGGATTACATCCCAAAAACCCCAAAACGCCCCTGACCTCTCACCATTCAATCCCTTTCCGTTACCAGCAAGCGAAAGATCCTGACAAGGAAATGAGGCCCAAGCCAAATCTGCATGTCCGGGCAGCTTGGCGATATCAATGTCATGGATATCGCCTTCACTCATTTCCGCGGCACCCCAGTTGGCGCGATAGCTTGCGGCTTTCTTGGGGTCGAAATCATTGGCGAACAGGCATTCCCAGCCCTCGCCGAGTCCTGCCCGCGCCATGCCGCCGCCGGCGAAAAATTCGTAGAATGTCGGCTTGCGCATGCTTGAATCGACCCGTTTGACCCAGACTAACGTTCCCAATTCGTTCTGTCCATATGGCGTTGGCGCTTAAGGCGTTGATAAGCGCCCTACCCCTGCCGCAATTGTTGTTCCCTTTGCGGGCACGTTTGCTTGGGGGAACTTCATGCGGCTTTTGAACCGGTTTGTGCTGTTTTGCGGCGCGCTCATTCTGGCTGCGCTGATTTTGGGGCATTTGAATTTCCTGCATCCGGCGTTTGATTCTTTGGCGCACTTTCGGCTGCATTTGGCGGCATTCGGCGTGCTTTCGGCGCTGGTTTTGGCGGGGTTTCGCAACCCCTTGGGCGCTGCGGCGCTGGGTGTCACCTCGCTGCTGTCGTTTGCCATTACGGTCTGGCCAGTCCTCGCCACAAGCAAGGCGGCTGCGCCAACAGAGGCCGGTCCGGTCTACCGCCTGCTGCAGGCAAATCTGCGCTTTGACAACGCCACGCCGGAAGCGCTGCTGCGCCTGATTGGCCAGACGAAACCAGATATTGTCACGGTGCAAGAGGTGTCGGCTCAATGGGAGCCGAAACTTGCCGCCATAAAGGGCACTTATCCGCACCAGCTTATTTGCCCCGGCACAAACCGTGTCGGCGGCGTTGCCATCCTTTCGCGGCGGCCATTTATGCCGAGCGGGCTGGCGATTTGCGCCCACAAAGGTGCATTCGCCGCGCAAGCGGTTGATTTCAATGGAGGTCAGGTCCTGATCGCTTCCATCCACCTTGAGTGGCCGTGGCCGCATTTGCAGCCGCTGCAACTGGACTTGATGAAGGCCACATTCGAGAAACTGCGCACAGCAGGCGCGCCTGTGCTCATTGGCGGCGACATGAATGCGACGCCGTGGAGCGCGGCTGTTGCCCTCGTTTCCAGGCAGACGGGCACCCGGACCCTGCCCCGAGCGCGCGGCACCTGGCTCCTCGGCAGGTTCCCGGAATCGTGGACAACCTATCTCGGCCTGCCGATCGACAATATTCTGGCATCGCCTGGTGTCGCCCTGTTAAGCGCCGAGACCGGAGCCCAGTTTGGCTCCGATCACCGGCCGCTTCTTGTCGAGTTCATGGTAAGCCCGCACACGTTGGAAACGCCTGACGTCACCGCGCCGTCGTAAACAGCTGTTCTGCCAGCAGGTAGTCAATATCATGCGAGATCAGCGATGCTGTGCCCGCTGAGCGGATCGCGCTCATGCCATAGCCGGTTTCGCGGCCTGCGCCTTTGGGTATTGTAGTCGTGATTGTCGCTACCGGCGCGCCATTGATGCGGAAGGCTACCGACGTCGCATTCGCATTGGCTTCGACCTCCAGCTTGAAGTTGGCGTTGATCGCGCCTGCGATGCCGGTATCGACCGCAGTCTCCACATTGTTGGACCGCGTGACAGCCTGGAACCGGCCGCCGTTGACGCTATCGGTATAGCGGAAATAGGCGCCGTCGACCGGTTCGCCCGTTATCGAATCGATGAAACCGCAGCGCAGCACAAAGGTGTTGACCGCATCAGATAAGGTAATGATACGAAAGCGCGCGGCGGCACGGGCGAAGCCGTTGCCCAGGAGCAAGCCATTGAAAAACGGCGATGCAATGGATGTGCGTCCCGCTGCAGTTGTTCCCAGGACAGAACGCAGGGCTCCCGCACTGTTGGGATCGCCGAACGCGACGTTGGAGTGAACAGCGCCCGTGCCTGAAACGGTCGACAGCCACAAGGGATCAGACGGATTGTTTAAACATTCATGGAATGCATAAAACCGCTGCGGGCTGCCCGTCGTTCCCTCGCCGGGCGCCGGCAGGCCCCAGCTGCCGTCCGCTTTCAGATAGCCTGCGCCTATTGATCCAGATGCAGGCGCGAGGCCTTTGGCGGATGTGGTGAATGTGTCGAGCAACGCGGTTGCTTGCGCACCGCTGATATCTTGCGGGTCGCCTATCCCGGCGTCTGCTCTGCCCTTGAACGTGCCTGGTGCCATGTCTGCCAGCGCGGCGTTGGCGACTGAGTTGCCGGCCAACGTCACCTGACCGCTCGTCCCGTTGACGGTTATCGCCTCGGACCAAACAGAGCCATCAGGGCTGACTTTGACATGGAAGTTATCATCCCCTGCCAAACCAAATTCCGCCCGGCCAGACCAGCCGGACTGAAACACCAGTGAGCCCGTGTCGCCAGCGGTCTCCTTGTTGAGTGTCAGGCGCATATCGCCATTTCCCCCATCCGCAGTGAAGAGTGCCGAAAGCAAGGCCGCATTGGATCGAACTGATAGCTTGTTTGTGAGGTCCGCGCCGGTGTTGATGCCGAGCTGCGGCAATGTCGTTGGCGCCGCTCCGCCACCGCTGCCAAGCGGCTCCCAGCTTGCGCCGGTAAACTTCACGTGGGCGTCTGCACCCAAATCATGAGCCAGCATCCCGTCACGCACATTGGCAAAGCGCCAGCCCATATCGGTGAAAACCGCGATCTTGCCGCTCTGGCCAAACCAGTCACCCGTTGCCGAGGGGCCCACATAAAAGGCATCGTCGATTTGAAAACTTGGCGGCGGCGCACTGTCGCCAAAGGTTTTGATTGCCGGATGCAGCAATGCATCGATCAGTGTCAGCGCTTCATTGTGGGTGACATGCTTTTGTGCCTGCGACGGCATCAAGAGCGGGAGTTCAAATCGGCCGGTGTTGTCCATGCTTGCCTCGTGTCCAAATGGAGATGCGCAAGTATGGGGCTGGCGGCAATTGCGTGGATAAATCGTCGCGACTTTTGAAACGGGTTCAATGAAATCAGGTGCTTAAACAAAAATGATGCGGGATTGATTCATGCCGCACCCTGCTTTTCAGCGATCAAACGTCGGATTACATGTTCGGATATACCGGTCCTTCGCCGCCCTGTGGCACCACCCAGTTGATGTTCTGGTTCGGATCCTTGATGTCGCAGGTTTTGCAGTGGACGCAGTTTTGGGCGTTGATGACAAAGGTCTTGTCGCCATCCTTTTCCACCCATTCATAGACACCGGCCGGGCAGTAGCGGCTTGAAGGTCCGCCATAGACGCCAAGCTCGGATGCTTTCTGAAGCGCCGCGTCCTTGACCTTGAGGTGAACCGGCTGGTTTTCCTCGTGATTGGTGTTGGACAGGAACACCGAGGACAGCCGGTCGAACGTCAAAACGCCATCAGGCTTGGGGTAATTGATCGGTTTGTGATTGGCTGCCGGTTCCAGCGTCTGCGCATCGGACTTGCCGTGCTTCATTGTGCCGAACAGTGTCAAACCGACGGTGTTCAACCACATGTCGATACCGCCCAGCGCAATGCCGCCGATGGTGCCGAATTTCGACCACAGCGGTTTGACGTTGCGGACCTTTTTCAGATCCTGGCCGATCAGGCTGTCGCGCCAGCTTTGCTCGATTTCCACCGGCTCATCATTGGCTGCGCCGTTTGCGATACGGGCGGCGATCTTTTCTGCCGCCATCATACCCGACAGCACCGCATTGTGGCTGCCCTTGATGCGCGGCACGTTGACCAGACCGGCAGCGCAGCCGATCAGCGCGCCGCCCGGGAACGACAGTTTCGGCACAGACTGCCAGCCACCTTCGGTAATCGCGCGTGCGCCATAGGCCAGCCGCTTTCCGCCTTCGAAAATTCCGGAAATCGCCGGGTGGGTCTTGAAACGCTGGAACTCTTCGAATGGCGAAAGATACGGGTTCTTGTAGTTGAGATGCACGACGAAGCCTACGGCGACCAGATTGTCCTCCAGATGATAGAGGAACGACCCGCCTCCGGTCTTCAGGTCGAGCGGCCATCCGAACGAGTGCTGCACCAGCCCCGGTTGGTGGTGCTCAGGTTTGATCTGCCACAGCTCTTTGATGCCAAGGCCGTATTTGCCTGGCTCGCGGCCCTCATCGAGCTTGAATTTGGCTATCAGCTGTTTGGAAAGCGAGCCGCGAGCGCCTTCGCCGATGAGGACATACTTGCCCAGAAGCTCCATGCCGCGGGCAAAGTTCGGTCCGGGTTCGCCGTTTTTTTCAACGCCCATGTCGCCAGTGGCAACGCCGCGCACCGCGCCTTGCTCATTGTACAGAACTTCAGCTGCGGCAAAACCCGGATAGATTTCAACGCCCAAAGCTTCCGCCTTGCCCGCCAGCCAGCGCGTGACATTGCCAAGCGAGACGATGTAATTGCCGTGGTTGCTCATCAACGGCGGCATCAGGAAATTCGGCAGGCGCACTGAACCTGCCGGCCCAAGCGCGAGAAACACGTCCTTCTTCACTTCGGTTTTGAACGGGTGGTCCGCCTCCTCGCGCCAGCCCGGCAGCAGCGCATCTATGCCAACTGGATCAACCACAGCGCCAGAGAGAATGTGCGCCCCTGCTTCGGCGCCCTTTTCCAATACGACCACTGAAAGGTCCGGGTTGACCTGCTTGAGCCGGATTGCTGCTGCAAGACCTGCCGGACCTGCGCCGACGATCACGACGTCAAATTCCATGCTTTCGCGTTCCGGCAGCGCCTCGGCCATGTTGTTCTCCCGATGCGGGAGTAATGCCCGCCAGTTTCCGTGATGGGAATCTAGACGGTTCCGCGTTCTGCGCCAACCTCTGCGCGACAAGCCAATGTCGTTTCCCACAAGGCACGGGCCTACGAAATTTTGACGTTAACGTCAATTGTAAGAACCGCCGCGTGGGGACGAACCAATGATTTCAGTTGTTTCCAACGGGCGAGAACCGTTACTATGCGCCCATGGACCGAACCCACTCCCGAGCAGATTTGGCGGATATCTTGCGCTTCTATCAGGAAGCCGGGCTTGATTTTGCTTTGGAAGAAACGCCGCAGAACCGCCTTTTGGAACCCGCTGCGTCCGTTCAGTTGCCTATGGAAACGCCACAACCGGCAGCGCCCGCCTTGCAAAAGCCGCGCATGGCATCCATTGCGCCACCGCTTGCCGTGCCGGATGAGGCCGCTGTCGCCAGCGCGCGCGAACAGGCGCGTTCAGCGCCCGATTTGGAATCGCTTGAAGCCAGCCTTCTCGCCTTTGACGGCTGCAGCCTGAAATTCACTGCCAAGAACCTCGTCTTTGCCGATGGCAATCCCAAGGCGCGTATCATGCTGGTCGGCGAGGCGCCGGGGCGGGATGAGGATCTGGAAGGCCGTCCGTTCGTCGGCAAGGCCGGGCAATTGCTTGACCGGATGCTGGCCTCTATCGGGTTGGACCGCAGCCAGGTTTACATCGCCAACGTCATCTATTGGCGCCCGCCCGGTAACCGCACGCCGACACCGATGGAAACCGAAATCTGCCGCCCATTCATCGAGCGCCAGATCGCGCTGGTTGATCCGGATATTCTGGTGTTCGTCGGCGGCGTATCAGCAAAATCATTCCTGCCCGGCCCGGATGGCATTTTGCGCCTGCGCGGCAACTGGACTGAATGGGCCATCCCCGGCGGGCGCACCATCCCGGCGTTGCCCATGCTGCACCCCGCTTATCTCTTGCGCCAGCCGGCGCAGAAAAAGCTCGCCTGGCGCGATTTGTTGAGTCTGAAAGCCAAAGCGAAAGAGATGGGATTATTTGCCTCCGGCTAGGTCACGCCAGCCGCATGAGCATCAATCCGAATGCCACAACGCCTGCGCCTGCCATCCGGCTTGGATTGAGTGGTTCTTTGAGCCAAAGGATGGCAATGACCACGGCAAACAGGATGCTGCTTTCGCGCATCGCGGCCACAAGCGCCACCGGCGCGCGGGTCATGGCCCACAGCTCGCCACAATAATTGACCAGCGACAGCGCTCCCCACAGCAGACCGGCAAAGCGGTTGACACTGAAGGCAGCCAGAAGGCGCCCGGAGTGAAAACGTAACGCATAGGCTAGAACCATCAATCCGCTGCTGGCGTACATGAACACTGTGTAGGCAATCGGCGACCCGGTCTTGCGCACTGCCAACGCATCGCACAGCGTATAGGCGCAAATGATCGCCGTGACAGCCACGCTGTTGATGAGCACATGCAAGTTCAGTTTGGTCAGCTTGTCGGCGCTCGAAAACAACACCAGCAAAAGTCCGGCGCTGATCAGGAGCACGACTGCCAGCTGGTTCGCCGTCAGGGTTTCGCCAAACACGCTGCCGCTCAGCATCAAGATCCAGATCGGCGCGCTGCCATAGGCAAGCGGAAATACGATGCTGATTTCACCCGAAGCGTAGGCACGCCCCAGAAACAGCCAATAGATGCTGCCAAGCACGGTCGACACCAACAGATAGGGCGCGCTGCCGATGCCGGGCAATCCGGTGAGGAACAAGGCGGGAAGCGCAACAGCAGCGCCGCCGATGGCCACCAAGAAAGCAGCGGCAAGCGGGTCACGCTGGTGGCGCAGGCCGCAATTGAGCAGAGCTGTGGATGCGGCGCAGCCAAGAACGACGAGTATGGTCAACCCGTCCATCGCCCTATCCTGCCTTGGTTTGCTTTTGCTGCTGCAACGGCACCACCAAATCCTTCGGCACCGGCACAGGCTCGGGGAACGGCAGCACATCTGCCCAAGGCTTGAGTGCATCATCGAATGTCATCTCCATCCGTTCGTCTGGCACTGGGCGGCTGACGAACTCTCCGGTCTGCGGGTCGTATTCAATCGTTGACTGGTAGCTCTTGAATTCCTGAATGCGGCGCATGGCATTTCCTCCCTTGGAAGGCGTGCGGGCGCGTTCAAGCGTTGGAGAACCCATCGGTTTCCAGCAAGACATCAACAGTTTGCAGCTTGAGCGGCAGCTCGTCCTTCAGTTTCGTCTTCGCATGAAGTTCGAACTGCCCCTGTCAAACTTCATGTTATCAGAGATAGTCTGCGGCGCGATGCCTTGCGTCATCCAAATGGATGACAGAAGGCGCGAAAATGCATCATGAAGGGACTGTTGCCAAAATGAGCTGCGGAAACAGACTAATGCGCGGCAGTCATCCTGACCGGCATGCTCAGGCTCGACACATAGCGGACCAGCGCCGGTTGACTGTTTGCGCCGGTCTTGTCGAAGATGTGCGACAGATGCGTGCGCATCGTATTCATCGTCACGCCGAGTTTTCCGGCTGCGTCAGCTGGTGTGTTGCCGTCAGCAATCATCAGGGCGATGTTCGCCTCGCGCGATGTCAGCCCCGAAAGCGCCGAGAGTATTTCCAGCGATGGCGGCATGTTCGTTCCTGCGCCGCTGATGAAAACCGCCGCATGTCCTGGACCCAGTGAGCGGCGGTGGTCGGATTTGCCGAGCGGCAGCACATAACAGACCGCCGTTTCCCCGTCCCTCGAGGGCAGCGGTATGCCATTGCCGAAATTGCCGATATCGCTGTCGTCATCCGAGCAGGCCCGCTCCAGCGCGGCGCGCAAGCCGCCGGCGAAAGCTGCATAGGCGCTTTCGATCTGGCCGTTGCGCACCTTGATGTTGTGTCCGGCGCGCAGCAAATCATCCGCCGCGCCGTTGGCATAAACCAGCTTGGCGCCATGTGTGACAATCATAACGCCTGTCGAAATGCGGTCAAGAATGTCCCGGTAGAGGCTGAGCTTGTAGTTTCCCTCGTCGAGCATGTCGCCGATCATCAGCGACCGGCGGATGTGCGGCGACAATTGACGGATCATGTCGCGATCGCGATCGTCAAACAGGTCGCGTGACGCAGAGCCCGAAGCCGTCAGCGCGCAAATCAGATGGTCGCGCTTGACCAGCGGCGTGGTGCAGCTGTCGCGCAGTCCCTTCGGCCCGATCCACTCCTTGTAGAAATCCGATTCCTTGAACTCGGCTTCTGACACAAGCTGCATCTGAGAGATCGGCGTATCGATTTCCGCTTCAATCCAGTCGTGGCCGCCTGGAATCTTGTTGAAATGCCGGGCAAACTCGTTGAGCCAGCCATGTTCGAACAGTGTTTTGAACGCCGGGGTTTGTACGGCCTGGCCCTGGCGCAGCCGGTACCCGTCGACAGATACGACCTGCAGGAAGGCCAGGTCGAGCGACTGCTTGATCGTGTTAAGCGTTTGCGGCCACAGTTCCGGCTGTACCGCGCAGTCGTAGATATTGCCGATGAGGCTGTTCAATTCGTGGTGCGAACTTGTCATGGGATCTCCGCCCCAGTTTCATGCCCCAAGGTAAGATTGAGCTAAGATATTCAATAATGCAAGGCGGACGATCCGTCGAGTTCACAGGCTTTGCGCGGATTTTGCCCGTTTTCGCTCCAAACCGAGCCTGTGTTCGCGCCATATGATGAACAATCCCGCCCCCACCACAATGGCTGCCCCCGCCAGCATCTGCACTGTCGGCACATCCGAAAACACCAGCCAGCCAATCGCCAGCGAGATGGCAAGCGAGACATATTCGAACGGGGCAATGGTCGACACATCAGCGTAGCGGTAGCAGGAAGTCAGGAATATCTGGCCGATGCCGCCGACCAACCCGGCGACAACCAGTGCCGCCGCCTGCTTGCCATCGGGAATGACCCAACCGAACGGCAGGCTGACAAATGACATCAACGCCGATATGACAGTGAAATAGATCACGATGGTGATCGCCGGTTCCTTGCCGATCAGGCGGCGGATCTGGATCATCGCTCCTGCCGCAAATGCTGCCGAGCCGATCACCGCCAGAGCGCCGATGGCCATACGGGAAGATGCGGCATCGCCGTTGCCGAATAGTGTCAGCCGCGGCCATGACACGATCAGCACGCCAACCAGGCCGACGATGACGGCACCCCAGCGGTATGCCCGCACCTGCTCCTTCAATAGAACTGCCCCCATGACCACTGTAATCAGAGGCATGGCGTAACCAATCACCACAGCTTCCGGCAGCGGCAGGATGGTCAGGCCGTAAAACCCAAGTGCCATCGAGGTGACGCCAATCAAACCGCGCCAGATATGGCCCGTTAAATCATCAGTGCGAAAATCCTTGAGCCCTTCGCCTTGCCAGAAAACCCAGACCAGAACGGGGATCAGCGCGAAAAACGAGCGAAAGAACACGATCTCGCCAGCCGGAACCTGCCCTGCCAGCTTGACCATTGTGAACATGGTCATGAAACAGCAGACTGCGCCTACTTTCAGGGCAATTCCATAAAGCGGCCGGTGCTCGATCCGGCCCCGACTTGCCGGCATCAGGCTTTCGCTTTCGCTGTTTCGATCGCTTGCCAGATGGCGAAAGGCGTTGCGGGCATGTCGATGTGGCTGATGCCGCAGGCGTGCCACAACGCGTCAATCACCGCGTTCATCACAGCAGGAGTTGCGGCAATCGTCGCCGCTTCGCCTGCGCCTTTGACGCCGAGAGCATTGGCAGTCGACGGCACGTTGCGCGTGGAAAACTCAAAATCCGGGAACATGTCGGCCCGCGGCATGGCATAATCCATAAAACTAGCGGTCAGCAACTGCCCCTCCGGCGTATAGACCACGCCTTCGCACAGCGCCTGCGCGATGCCTTGCGCCAACCCGCCGTGGATTTGACCCGCCAACAGAACCGGGTTCACCACCACGCCAAAATCATCCACCGCGACATAGCGCACAATGCATGTTTCGCCGGTTTGCGGATCGATTTCGACTTCGCAAACATGGGTTCCGTTGGGATAAGTGCCCTCTTCCTGGCGCACATCGCCTTTTGCTGAAAGATGCTCCGGCTTCCTGGCAGCCTTGGCGACGTCAGCAAACGAGATGCGCTTGTCGGTTCCGGCGACAGTTGCATAGCCGTCGGCCAGCTCAATATCGTCGACTGCCGCCTCCAATTCGTCCGAAGCGATTTGGCGAATGCGAACAGCCAAAATACCTGCAGCTTCCACGGTCGATGCTCCGCCCAGCGGTATCGAGCGTGAGCCACCTGTCCCGCCGCCATTTTGCAGCTCGTCTGTATCGCCTTGCCTCACCTCGATCCTGTCGAGTGGCAGGTTCAGCTTTTCCGATGCCAGCTGCGCATAGGCGGTCGCATGTCCCTGCCCGTTGGATTGTGTGCCAATGCGCAGTTCAATGGAGCCATCCATACGCAATGTGACAAATGCCGGTTCGCCGCCATCGAAAGCGCAGATCTCGACATAGGACGACAGTCCGATGCCGCGCAGTTTGCCCTCCTGTGCCGAAACCTCGCGCCGTTTGGCAAAATCGCTCCAGTCCGCTTGCGCCAGAGCCAGGTCGAGGTGGCCTTCAAATTCGCCGACATCATAGGTTCGCCCGGCTGCGGTGGTGTAGGGAAACCTGTCTTTGGCGATGAAGTTGCGGCGGCGGATTTCGTCTGGCGCTATACCAAGTTCGCGGGCGCACTCGTCGGCCAGCCGTTCAATAAGATAGGCCGCTTCGGGCCTGCCTGCGCCGCGATAGGCATCCACAGGACACGTGTTTGTATAGACATTTTTGATCGTCACATCGATTGCGGGAATATCATAAAGCCCAGTTGTCATCGATATGCCGAGCTCGGGAACAAAGACTGCATTTTCAGACAGATACGCGCCCATGTTGGCAATCAGATTCACCTTGAGCGCCAGGAAACGCCCGTCATCATCCAGCGCCATTTCCGCTTCGACGACATTGTCGCGGCCGTGGGCGTCGGTGAGAAAATGCTCAGTGCGCGAGCCCACCCATTTGACCGGTTTGCCAAGGCGCTTGGCAGCTTCCAGAACCAAGGCATATTCGCGGTAGGCAAATGCCTTCGGCCCAAAGCCGCCACCGACGTCTTTGGTCACCACCCGCAACATCTCATGCGGCATGCCAAACACATCGGTTGCCAATTTGGCGCGGATGCCATGAACTCCTTGGCTGCCAAGCGTCAGGACAAAGCGCCCCTCGCTTTGGCGCCATTCGCCGATTGCCGCGCGTGTTTCCATGTAATTCGAGGCCAGCCGGTTTTGTCGGAATGCGATCTTCACTTGCTTCGAAGACTTTCCGAAAGCTTTCCGAACGGATGCCGAGTTTCCAAAATGGCCGACATGGGCAATGTTGGATTTGAGTTCTGGCCAAACCAAACCGGCACCCGGTTTGACCGCCTCCGCTGCATCGACCAGTGTTTCTTTTTGCGTGTAATCGACCTCAAACATCCCCGCGGCATCTTCGGCCTGTTCCAATGTGTCAGCGACAATGAAAGCAATCGCGTCGCCGGAATAGTGGACGCTTTTGTTGCACAGGATCGGAATGTCGCGGCTGACAAACGGACTGCCATCCGCGCTGTCTGGCCGGAACGAAGTTGCCAGAGGCTTGAGATGGGCAACTTCCTTGGCTGTCAGAACCAACCGAACGCCAGCCATCGAGCGGATGCCGTCAACATTTCGCAATTCAAACGAACCGGCGGAAACTTGTGAGCGCACCACAAAACCATGCAGACAACCGGGAACCTTCAGGTCGTCAGTGTACTGGCCGGCGCCGATCAAGAATGCCTTGTCCTCGACGCGCAGCGCAGATGCGCCAATGCCGAAACGGGGCCTTGCTGCAGCCATGTCAACTCCAATCAATATTCAGGGACGAGCCCGCAGCGATGCGGTAAGGAACCGAATTGTTTTTAACTCCCGGGCGTAATTTGTAAACCATTGGCGATGGAAAGTTGCACAGGTTGAGTCGCAGCGGAAGAACTGCGTCGAATTCATGGATATGACTTGATGCGCACGGATACGGCAACGACAGTCAGACTGGAAGATTACAGGCCGACCGACTATGCGGTCAAAGCAGTCGGCATGCTGTTCCGCCTTGACCCCGAAAAGACAATTGTCACAGCCAAGATCGCGTTTGAGCGCCGCGAGGGAACAGTCGAAGGAACTGCGCTATCGTTGGATGGCGATGGTCTCAAGCTGGTTACGCTGGATATTGAAGGCCAAACAGCAGTGCCGGACAGTTTCGCGGCAAGTCCGGAACGACTGGTCATTCATCGGCCGCCATCGGCAAAATACTTCACCGTCACTATCGTGACCGAAATCGACCCGTCTTCCAACAAGGCGCTGATGGGGCTTTACCGGGCGGGCGGTATCTACTGCACGCAATGCGAAGCCGAAGGCTTTCGCCGGATCACCTATTTCCTCGACCGGCCAGACATCCTTGCGATCTATAGTGTTCGGATTGAAGCCAAACGATCTGAAGCGCCGCTGCTTCTGTCCAACGGCAATCCGGTGCATTCAGGCGATCTGGCAGATGGTTGGCACTTTGCCGAGTGGCATGACCCCTTCCCCAAGCCGTCCTATTTGTTTGCGCTGGTGGCCGGCGACCTTGGCGTCCTTGAAGATGATTTTGTGACTGTGAGCGGGCGGCATGTCGCGCTGAAAATCTATGTTGAGCACGGCAAGGAACCGCGCGCCACCTATGCAATGGATGCCCTCAAGCGTTCGATGAAATGGGATGAGGAAGTGTTCGGGCTCGAATACGACCTTGATCTGTTCATGATCGTGGCCGTGTCGTCGTTCAACATGGGCGCGATGGAAAACAAGGGCCTCAACATTTTCAACGACAAGTATGTCCTGGCCGATCCGGATACGGCAACCGATACCGACTATGCTGGTATCGAAGCTGTTATAGCCCACGAGTATTTTCACAATTGGACCGGCAACCGCATCACCTGCCGCGATTGGTTTCAGCTCTGCCTGAAAGAAGGGCTGACTGTTTTCCGTGATCATGAGTTTTCCGCAGATATGCGCTCACGCGCTGTCAAGCGGATTGCGGAAGTGCGGGGCCTCAAGGCAAACCAGTTTCCCGAGGACCAGGGACCGCTCGCCCATCCAGTCCGGCCTAGAAAATATCGTGAAATCAACAATTTTTATACGTCGACCGTCTATGAAAAGGGTTCCGAAGTTGTCCGCATGATCCGGACTATTCTGGGGGCAGAGACTTTCAAGGCAGGCCTTGATCTCTATTTTTCCCGCCATGATGGCAATGCGGCGACCATCGAGGATTTCATCGCATGCTTTGAAGACGTCTCGTCGCGCGACCTGTCGCAATTTGCACTCTGGTACCATCAGGCCGGCACGCCGACGCTGATGGTTACGGCAGACTACAACAAGCCTGCGCAGGCCTTTACGCTTGATTTCGAACAAGTCTCAAAACCGACGCCGGGCGATAGCCGCAAGAAGCTGATGCACATACCGGTGAAGTTTGCGCTTCTTGGCACTCATGGCGAAACGATATCACCAAATGGCATCGAAGGATTCGGAGTTGCTGGCGATGTCATTCACATTCGCAAGAAAAAGCAGCGCGTCGTCTTTCACGGCGTGAGGGAACGTCCTGTTCCATCCCTGCTGCGCGGATTTTCAGCGCCGGTAAACCTTGCTTTTGAACAGAAAGCAGAGGACCGGTTGTTCCTCGCCCGCCATGACAATGACCTGTTTTCGCGCTGGCAAGCGTTGAATCTTTCGGCAACCGAAGGCCTGATTGCAGCGGTGAATTCCATTCGCGGCAGGCGCAAAATTGCCTTCGATGCAAAGCTGATGGCTGTTCTGGCTGAAGTTGCGGCCAATGAAGAGCTTGAGCCGGCGTTCCGGGCCTTGGCGCTGACTTTGCCGCTCGAAGGCGACATTGCCCGGGAAATTGGCCGTAATGTTGATCCCGATGCAATCCTTGCTGCACGCAACACGCTGATAGGCGAGAGCGCACGTCTGCATTCCTCACGTTTTGAATCTGTCATGTCTTCATTGCATCAAGACACCATATTCAGCCCAAGCGCGGCCTCTGCGGGCAGACGGGCGTTGCGCAATGTGTTGATGGACTATTTGTCGGTGCTGTCCGGCGAGCCAGCGTTAGCCGAAGCTGCCTATGCCAAGGCCACCAATATGACCGACCGCCTGGCTGCGCTCAGCGTCCTGTGCGCACGCTTTTCCGACACTGATGCGGCCAAAAAGGCGCTAAAGACCTTCGAAGACCGCTTTGGCCATGACGGATTGGTGATGGACAAATGGTTTGCTGTCCAAGCGATCATTCCGGGGGAAGCAACGCTTGAACGCGTTATCAGCCTGACAAAACACCAAGCCTTTTCGTTTGCCAACCCAAACCGCATGCGCTCGCTGATCGGCACATTTGCAACATCCAATCCAACCGGATTCAACCGCAAGGACGGCGCTGCCTATCGATTCCTGGCAGATTTCATTCTTACTTTGGACAAGACCAATCCGCAAACAGCCGCACGCATCCTGACGGCGATGCGATCCTGGCGGTCGCTGGAGCCGACGCGCAAAGAAAAAGCACGCGAGGCTTTGGCAAGGATAGCATCGGCACCTTCACTATCGCCGGACGTGCAGGATATTGTGGAGCGAACGCTCGCCTGAGTCACATGCGGATCTTTTTTTGAATCGAACCGGAGAATTCCGGCTTCGGGGGCTGGACAAGCCGAATCAGCAATGATTCATTGACTGCGATTCGGGTGTGCGGTGTGCCGGATCAGTCACCAAGTCAATTCATGCTCGGGGGAGCCACTATGGCAAAAGCGGACGCGCGAAGCGCGCCGGCTGGGAAGGCGTTTGCGCGCAAAAAACGCAAGGCCTCCAGCTACACACAGAGCATTATCGGGCCGGCGCGCCTGCTGGCAGAACCTGCATACCAGAAGTTTCTTGCCGCCGAGCCGATCCTGCGCCGCGCCATTCCGGTGTTGACCATTATTTTTCTCTTGATTGTAGCCTCGGTGCGCTTCGTCTCGCTATCAAATCAAAAAGACGAGTTGCTGGCGCAGGCCAGGTCCGACGTGACGTTGGTCGCCATGCTATTGCAGGAAAGGGCGAAAGACGGATCAATCAATCCGGCTGCTCTCATTCAACTCGAAGGATTTGGCGAAGGGCTGGCGGCCCATATCACACTGCTTGTGTCCGGCGCTGACCATAAGGTGATTGCATCGCGCGGCGCAGCGCAACTCGACGCTGGAGCGCAACTCGACGAATTGTTGATCGACGGGCAGCCAATGCTGCTGTTTGCCGAGCGGGCTGGCGTGATGGAGGTGACAATGGGCGGCAAGTCCTATCTTGCCACCGCCCGCCCGGCAGGACAGGACGGCGCGCTTGTGGTTGTGTTGCTGGATCTTGCTTCCATGCTCAAGGGCTGGGACAGTGTCGCATCGATGAATGTGACCTTGTTTGTCATAACATCTGGCTTGTTGCTGGTCATTCTTTTTGCTTACTTCACTCAGGTCACGCGGGCGAAAAGCGCCGACAAAATCTACGGCGACACCCATTCACGCATTGATCTGGCGCTGTCGCGCGGACGCTGCGGCCTATGGGATTGGGACATGGCGCGCGGGCGGCTCTATTGGTCGCGCTCGATGTACGAGCTTCTCGGCTATGAACCGCGCGATACCATCCTGTCGTTCGGCGAAGTCTCGGAGATCATGCATCCGGACGACGGCGACCTTTACGCGCTTGCCGAAAAAGTCACTGCCCGCGAGATCACCCAGATCGACACAATGTTCCGCATGCGCCATGCCAATGGCAATTGGGTCTATCTGCGGGCGCGGGCCCAGATCGTGGATCCGGCCAATGATGAAATCCACCTGATCGGCATAGCGGTCGATGTCACAGAACAGCAGGTCATGGCGCAAAACATGGAGGACGCAGACAAGCGCCTGCATGATGCCATTGAATGCATATCCGAGAGTTTCGCCCTTTGGGACAAGTCCGGCAAACTCCTGGTCTGCAACACCAAATTCCAGGAAATCACCGGCGCGAGCGAAGCTTTTCTGAAGGCCAATCCGACGCAGGCTTCCATTGAGCGGATTCGCCCGTTCGTCACCCAAAAGCGCATGGCGAGCGAAGACGGTCCGGATGGGGCGCAGACGTTCGAGCGGCTTTTGGCAGACGGACGCTGGCTTCAGGTCAATGAGCGCAAGATGAAAGACGGCGGACTGGTTTCGGTCGGCACAGACATCACACCGATCAAGCAGCACCAGGAGCGGCTCACAGATAGCGAGCGGCGTTTGATGGCGACCATCCATGACCTTAGCCTTGCGCGGAAGGCGGAAGCCGAGCGTGCAAAGGAAGCCTTGGAACTCAGTGTAAAATACAGCACCGAGAAGGAGCGCGCCGAGGCAGCCAACCTTGCCAAATCCGAGTTCCTGGCCAACATGAGCCACGAGCTGCGCACGCCGCTCAATGCGATCATCGGCTTTTCAGACATTATGAACTCCGGCATGTTTGGCCAGATCGGCGACGCGCGCTACGTCGAATATGTCAAAGACATCCACCAGAGCGGACATTACCTGCTGGGCGTGATCAACGACATCCTCGACATGTCCAAGATCGAAGCCGGTCGGTTTTCGCTGGACCTTGAGCCCTTGGACCTTTGCCCGCTGATCACAGAAGCGGTGCGGGTAGTTGCGGTCAATGCCGCAGCCAAGCAAATCGAGGTTTCGACAAAGATCGAATCTTGCATCGAAGTGAATGCAGACCGGCGGGCGATCAAGCAAGTCCTCTTGAATCTCCTGTCCAATGCGGTCAAGTTCACCGGCGAAAACGGCCACATCAATGTGCGCGCGCGCAAAACCGGCGGCGCTCTTGTCGTGACCATCGAAGACACAGGATGCGGCATCCCGCGCAAAGCCTTGAGAAAGCTTGGTCAGCCCTTTGAACAGGTCCAGAACCAGTTGACCAAGAGCCATGCGGGATCCGGATTGGGGCTTGCTATTTCGCGCTCGCTTGCCGAATTGCATGGCGGCGCGTTGAAAATTCGCTCGCGCGAAGGTGTCGGCACCATTGTCTCGGTCCGCATCCCGATGCAGGAAACAGTACT
>JBAVTG010000193.1:0-10798 GCA_049696015.1 Rhizobiaceae bacterium
TCTATGCGGCTTTCGATGGTGGCGGAGGCCATGTGCGGCAACAGGACGATCCGGCCGGATTCCGCCAGTTTCAAGAGTTTGCGGTTGATCGCCGGCTCATGTTCGAAGACATCCAAACCGGCTCCGGCGAGCTTGCCATCAGCGACCAGTTTGATCAGTGCATCCTCGTCAATGATGCCGCCGCGGGCCGTGTTGACGATGTAGGCCGTCGGCTGCATCAACGCCAAACGCCGGGCGGACAGGAGATGGAAAGTCGCTGGCGTTGACGGGCAGTTGACCGAGATGATGTCCATGCGGGCGAGCATCTGGTCAAGGCTTTCCCAGTATGTCGCTTCCAGTTCGGTTTCGGTCTTTTCATCGACCCGATGGCGGTTGTGATAGTGGATCGACAGGCCAAAGGCCTTGGCGCGGCGGGCGACGGCAGTGCCGATGCGGCCCATGCCGACAATGCCGAGGCGCTTGCCGCGCAAGCGGTGGCCAAGCATCCATGTCGGCGACCAGCCGGCCCATTTGGCGCCGGCGCGCAACACATTGGCGCCTTCCGTCAAACGGCGCGGCACAGCAAGAATCAGCGCCATGGTCATGTCGGCAGTATCTTCATTGAGAATATTGGGCGTGTTGGTGACGGTGATGCCGCGCCGGTGCGCGGCTTCGACATCAATATTGTCAACGCCGTTGCCGAAATTGGCGATGAGTTTGAGATTTGGCCCGGCCTTTTCAATCAGACTGGCTGTGATCTGGTCGGTCACGGTCGGAACCAGAACTTCCGCCTCGACCACCGCCTTTTCAAGGGCTGCGGCGTCCATTGGCGCGTCATCGGCGTTGAGCCGCACGTCAAACAACTCGGCCATGCGCGTCTCGACCGCATCGGGCAATTTGCGGGTAATGATCACAAGCGGTTTTTTGTTGGCTGGCATGCGCGCCCTTGCATTTTGTTAACCACGTTTGTTGGGGCCTATTTAACCAAAAAACGCGAAGCTTCAATTTGTTCCTGCCGTTTGTGTTCCTACCAAGGGAAGACGGCGAACTCAAAGGAAAACACCGGCGTGTGGCCGGTCACACTTATCGAGGGATTGCCGTGTCCAGTGTACGATCGCTCAAAATCCATGCCTTGCTTGGCGCTGGTCTCATGTGCGCGCTTCTTGGCGCTGTTACAGCAATGCCGGCCGCCCATGCCGCTGAAGCGCAGGCTGCAGTCATGGGGCCGAGCGGACTGCCGCTGCCGCGCTTTGTGTCGCTGAAGTCGAACCGGATCAACCTGCGCGTCGGCCCGGGCCGCGACTATGCGGTGCAATGGCTTTATGTGAAGCCAGGCCTGCCGGTGGAAATCATCCAGGAATATGACAATTGGCGGCGCATCCGCGATGCGGACGGCACAGAAGGCTGGGTGCTGCAGACGCTTTTGACCGGCAAACGCTCCGCTATTGCCGCCCCGTGGGGCAAGGACGGGCGCGGCGAGCCGATACCGCTTTATGTGCGCGCGGCTGACCATGCGCAGATGAATGCGCGCCTCGAACCGGGCGTGATTGGCAAGATCGAAGCGTGCGATGGCAACTGGTGCAGGTTCGAAACGTCGGGCCATGACGGATTTGTCAAGCAGACCGATATCTGGGGCGCCTATCCTGGCGAACAGTTCGACGAATAGGCGGCACTTTCAAGCTTGCGGCCGATACCGGTAGTGACCAGTCATTGGAAAAGCGAAGAGCGTATCTTCCATGCGCGCGCCGCCGCCAATGTTGTGGATGACCTGCAGCGCGCTTTGCGTTGAATTCAGTTCGTCGCAAACAATGGCAATGTGCGGCAGATTGCCGGGCAGCATTTGCGTGATGAGATCGCCCGCCCGGTAATCGTCGGCGGAAGCGGTAACTGGCAATGACGCGCCCCTTCTTTCAAACCATGTTTGCAGGTTTGGGACCCGGCGGTGGTCGATGTTTGAATCGGCGCGTTTGAGTCCCCAAGTTTTGGGATAATCGGCAAAAGCCCGCTTCATGTCGGCATTGACCAGCGCCTGCAGATCAATTCCCAAGCCGTCACGAAAAGCGCGGATGACCACATCGGTGCACACACCAACCTGGCGCGGAACGTCGCCGCCGGGAAAGGCAAGCTTGCGATAGGCTGGATCGTAGGCATTTGTGACGCCGATCTGCGATTTGGCCGCCGCGATGAGTTTTTGCGCCCACGGTTCGGCTTCTGCGGCGGCATGCGCCGGAACGGCAAAGGCAAGCGGCAAAGCAAGCAGGGAGCGACGGCTGATCATTTGCCCAATGCAGCGGGCGATTGCGTCAAAAATCCGGACCGGACTTAGTCTGTTTTGCGGCGCAGGCGCACAATCACATCAACGTGGCTGATTTCATAGCCTTCCGGCGCTTGCGGCAGGCCGTCCATGGAAATTGCGTTATCGGGAATGTCGATCACCTCGTTGCCGCCTTCAACCAGAAAATGATTGTGGTTGGACACGTTGGTGTCAAAGAAAGTGCGCGATCCATCCATCGACAGCGGGCGCAACAGGCCGGCCCCGGTAAATTGGTGCAGATTGTTATAGATGGTCGCCAGCGAAATACCGATGCCGGCTTCTGCGACTTCGCTTTGCAGGTCTTCGGCGGTGAAATGGCGGTCGCCCTTGCGGAAAATAATCCGGGCAAGATCGCGGCGCTGGCGAGTTGGCCGCAGACCCACCCGGCGCAGCCTGTCTTCGATCGACATGGGCAAAGAAGCAAACGACATCGATTTTCCCATCAAAATTTGCGGGTCAAGACCGTAAACATGACAATGTGGCCGCTTATACATTGGCGGCAGCGGCGCTGCAAGTGCGCCATTGCTGCAGTGACAAGGCTGCGCCCCAACGGCTATGTCACAGTCCGGTTACACGCGTGAAAAGTTCGAAAAAGCAAGGCCAAGCGTGGTTTAACTGCCGTAACGTCTGTGTTAGTGCACTGGACAAAGACGGCGGCGAACGAGCCGCAAACAGACAGGGACTGGCATGGCAGCGCAGAAGTCGAGCTACACTTACGAGGACCTTTTGGCATGCGGACGCAGCGAAATGTTCGGTCCCGGCAATGCCCAGCTGCCTGCGCCGCCGATGCTGATGTTTGACCGGATCACCCAGATTTCTGAAACCGGCGGGGCGCATGACAAGGGCTTCATCCGCGCGGAGTTCGACATCAAGCCGGACGCTTGGTTTTTCTCGTGCCATTTTATCGGCAATCCGATCATGCCGGGATGCCTTGGTCTGGACGCCATGTGGCAGTTGACCGGGTTTTTCCTTGGCTGGCTGGGTGAACCGGGCTACGGCATGGCGCTGTCAACCGGCGAAGTGAAATTCAAGGGCATGGTCACACCCAAGACAAAGCTGGTCGAATATGGCATCGACTTCAAGCGTGTGATGCGCGGACGTCTGGTGCTCGGCATTGCCGACGGCTGGGTAAAGGCTGACGGCGAGCAGATTTATACGGCCACGGACCTGAAGGTCGGACTTTCAAAAGTCAGTGCCGCGACTGCCTGACCTATTGATGCAATAATGGGGAACTTCACATGAGACGGGTTGTCGTGACGGGCATGGGCATCGTGTCCTCCATCGGAAACAACACGCAGGAAGTGCTTGCGTCGCTGCGCGAAGCCAAATCCGGCATTTCAGCCGCGGAAGATTACACCAGGCTCGGTTTCCGCTGCCAGGTGCATGGCGCGCCGCAATTGGACCCCGAAACCATGGTGGACCGGCGCGCAATGCGCTTCCATGGCCGCGGCACAGCCTGGAACCACGTGGCAATGGATCAGGCAATTCTGGACGCGGGCCTGGAAGAGGCCGACATTTCCAATGAGCGGACCGGAATCATCATGGGTTCCGGCGGACCATCGACGCGGACAATCGTCGAGGCTGCAGACATCACACGCGAAAAGGGCCCGAAGCGTGTCGGCCCCTTCGCCGTGCCGAAGGCCATGTCATCGACAGCTTCGGCGACTCTGGCAACCAATTTCAAGATCAAGGGCGTCAACTATTCGATCAGCTCAGCGTGTGCCACATCAAATCATTGCATCGGCAATGCTTATGAATTGATCCAGTGGGGCAAACAGGACCGCATCTTCGCCGGCGGATGTGAAGACCTCGACTGGACGCTTTCCGTGCTGTTCGACGCGATGGGCGCGATGTCGTCCAACTTCAACGAGACACCGCAAGTGGCCTCACGTGCCTATGACAAGGACCGCGACGGCTTCGTTATCGCCGGCGGCGCAGGCGTTCTGGTTCTGGAAGAGCTGGAAATGGCAAAGGCGCGCGGCGCTAAAATCTATGGCGAAATCACCGGCTATGGTGCGACATCAGACGGCTACGATATGGTGGCTCCATCCGGCGAGGGTGCCGCACGCTGCATGCGCCAGGCGATGGCAACGGTGAAAGGCACCGTCGGCTACATCAACCCGCATGCGACATCGACGCCGGTAGGCGACCGCCAGGAGATCGCCGCGATCCGAGAAGTGTTCGGCGGGAATATTCCGTATATTGCCGCCACCAAGTCTCTGACCGGCCATTCACT
The DNA here is from genome assembly GCA_049696015.1 of Rhizobiaceae bacterium. Classification (GTDB taxonomy): domain Bacteria; phylum Pseudomonadota; class Alphaproteobacteria; order Rhizobiales; family Rhizobiaceae; genus JANMEX01. Next base: position 4,530 of record JBAVTG010000193.1, read on the forward strand.
GGGCGCAACCGGCGTCCAGGAAGCGATCTACTCGCTATTGATGATGAACAACCGCTTTATCTGCCAGAGCGCCCATATCAGCGAAATCGATCCGGATTTTGCCGACCTGCCAATTGTGCGCGAACGCATAGACAATGCAGATTTTGACACGGTGCTTTCCAACTCGTTCGGGTTTGGCGGCACCAATGCAACGCTGGTCTTCCAGCGGCTTGATCGCTGAGAGGAATAACATGTCCGGTATCATGGCTGGCAAACGCGGCCTCATCATGGGCGTCGCCAACGGTCACTCGATCGCGTGGGGGATTGCCAAGGAATTGGCGGCGCATGGTGCGGAGCTGGCGTTCACCTATCAGGGCGACGCCTTTGGCAAACGCGTTGCGCCGCTCGCGGCTGAAGCCGGTTCCGATTTCCTGCTGGACTGTGACGTCGAAGATATCGCGTCGGTGGACCGTGCGTTTGCCGCCATCGAAAAACGCTGGGGGAAACTGGATTTCGTCGTCCATGCGATCGGTTTTTCCGACAAGAACGAACTGAAAGGCCGGTATGTTGATTCAACGACGCGCGAGAATTTCACCCGAACAATGGTGATTTCGGCCTATTCATTCACTGAGGTGGCGCAACGGGCCGGCAGGCTTATGGGCGTCGGCGGCTCGATGCTGACGCTGACCTATGGCGGCTCGATGCGGGTGATGCCGAACTACAATGTGATGGGCGTGGCGAAAGCTGCTCTGGAAGCGATGGTTCGCTATCTGGCAGCGGACTTCGGCCCGGAGGGAATTCGAGTCAATGCAATTTCTGCAGGTCCGGTGCGAACCCTTGCGGGCGCCGGCATTTCAGATGCGCGGGCGATGTTGAACTATCAGGCGCGCAATGCACCGCTTCGGCGAACCGTGTCGATCGATGACGTGGGCAAGGCGGCACTTTATCTCCTCTCTGACCTGTCGAGCGGCGTAACCGGCGAAATTCACTATGTCGATTCCGGCTATTCGCACATGTCGATGCCGACGCTTGACGAACTGAAGCGGCTTGACAGCACGTCGTAAACCAAACGCTAACCACGACACTTGATAAAACGCGGCCTTGGCCGTGGTCGTGGCGTTGATCAGGACTGGTTAATGCTTTTGCCTGCATGGTTTGCCTACCAGGGGTGGGATCGCAGGGTATGTATTCCGGACTGACCAATAAGCAGAGGGTATTGAGCATCGCGGCCAGCGCATTTGGCGGCGGCATGCTGGGCCTTTGGTCGCTGAAACTGGCGACTGCCATGGCAGGACTTGGCGCTTTGCCGCCTTCGACGACCGGCGGCATCATCGCCGGCCTCTCTTCGCTCGCGGCAAGCGGCGCGGCTTTGGCCTTCTTTTCGGGCATCGACGAGAATGTCGAGAATGTGAAGAAATCTTCGATGATCGATCCATTGACCGATCTCTTTTCGAAGTCCGGCATTGTCGATCTTGTCGAAAAACAGATTGCCATCTCAAAGCGCGTGGACAAGCGGGCGTTTCTCGTCGATGTCGAAATTGACCGGTTCAAGGATTTCAATGACATTCACGGATTTGCGGCAGGCGATGAGCTGATCCGCCAGGTCGGCTCACGGCTTGAAAAACTTGTCGGGACCATTGGCCAAGTTGGACGGTTTGGCGGCGGCGAATTTGGCTTGGTAATTGAAACTACCGACAATCCCGAAGAGATCGAAGCGGTTTGTGAGCATTTGATCGACATGCTGTCGGGGACATACAAAGTCGAGGGCATTGTCGCGGCGATGACCTGCAGCCTCGGCGTGGTGGAAATCAAACAGGGCGGCAGTGTCGCCGATACCGTTCGCGGCGCACATATGGCGCTGAAGCAGACGCGGATGAGCGGACGCGGCTGCTGGACGCTCTATTCGGACGAGATGAATGTGCGCGAAGAATATCGCCACTGGATCGAGGTGGAGATGCGCAGCGCCCTCAAGCGCAACGAATTTCATCTCTATTACCAGCCGCAGTTCAACATCACCGACGGTTCGGTACGCGGGTTTGAAGCGCTGATCCGCTGGAAGCATCCGACGCGAGGCTATATTCCGCCGATCGACTTCATCAAAATTGCCGAAGAGACCGGCTACATCAACGTGCTTGGGCGCTGGGCAATCATGACGGCGTGCCGGGAAGCGTTGGAGTTTCCGGGCGATGTTCCCATTGCTGTGAACATCTCGCCGATGCAGTTCCTGAATGGGGACATCATCAAGATTGTCCAGGATTGCCTCGCAAAAACCGGCCTGCCGCCGCACCGGCTTGAACTGGAAGTGACCGAATCCACACTGATCGAAGACCGCGCCCGAGCGGCGGAAGTGTTTGAAAAACTTGCGCAACTGGGCGTGCAAATTGCCATCGATGATTTTGGAACAGGCTATTCCAACCTTGGCTATCTTGCTGATCTACCCTTCAAGAAGCTGAAGATCGACAAGACCTTCATTGACCGGATCGAGAAGGACATGCACATGGCGCAGATTGTTTCGGCAATCATCGCGTTGGCGCGGGCGCTGGGCGCAACCGCAGTGGCCGAAGGTGTCGAATCGCACAATCAGGAAGTACTGCTGCGCGCGGCTGGCTGCACGGTCATACAGGGTTTCCTGTTTGGCAAACCACAGCCGATGGCGCAGGCGATCAAAGTCGTTCCGCTCACCGCCGACGCTTACGGCGGCCAAGAGACGGCTAAAGGCAAAATTTCGCGAGTTGCTTAAAAGGCAACACAAGCCAAAACCGATGATTTAACCGGTCAACGGTTATGTGGGCGCAGGAGAAACCCATGGCAGTCCGGTTAACCAGCGAGAGAAGCAAAATCTTCAAGGCGGCAACAGTCCTTTCGTCGGCATTTGGCGGCGGTCTGCTCGGCTTTTGGGCTTTTGCGGTCGGCTATGGGCCGCACACGGCCGGGACCACGGTTTCAGGCATTGTGATTGGCGGGCTTTCGGCCTTGTCGGCATCGGGCTGCGCCATGGCGTTTTTTCAGGGCATGGATGCGCATGCGACTGCCGTCAATGAGGCTTCGGCGACTGATGCGCTGACCGGGATCCTGTCGCGCCGCCAATTTCTGCTTGATCTTGACCAGTACGCCATCGAGCGCCAGGGCAAGGCGACCTATTTCGTCGATATTGAACTCAACCGGTTCAAGCAGCTGAACGAAGCGATGGGTTTCCGCACCGGCGACCAGCTTATCCGCGACTGCAGCGAGCGCATCAAGGCGCTGTTGCCGGCAGGGGCGCTGTTTGGCCGGCTGGGCGCTTGCGAGTTCGGTCTTGTCATCCCCGATGAGCTGGCGGTGCCGGCGCTGGAAATTCAACTCGATACGATCCTGGACGATGTTTGCCGTCCCTATTTGATTGAAGACCGCCGCGTTGTCGTTTCCATATCAGCCGGCGTGACTGAATTTGGCATGGAAAATCTCGAACAGGCCGCGATCTTGAAACGTGCAAATCTGGCGCTGCACCGTTCGCGTGGGTTGGGGCGCAAACAATGGTCGATGTTTGAACCGGAACTCGGGCGCATCGCTGACCATCGCCGCTGGCTTGAAGCGGAAATGCAGACTGCGCTCGACCGCCAGGATTTCGAATTGCATTATCAGCCGCAGCTGGACCTCATCTCCGGCGACGTTGTCGGTTACGAAGCGCTTGTGCGTTGGCGCCATCCGGACAAAGGCCTGATCCCGCCAAACGATTTTATTCCCGTGGCGGAAGATACGGGTTTGATCGCCCCGCTCGGCGACTGGGTATTGCGCAGGGCATGCGCCGACGCACTGCATCTGCCGGACAACACATTTGTTGCGGTGAATCTTTCGGCAGCGCAATTCCTGTTGTCGGACATGGTGGCTGCCGTTCGCGCAGCGTTGGCTGACAGCGGCCTGCCGCCAAGGCGGCTTGAACTGGAAATCACCGAGAGCCTGTTGATGGAAGACCGCGAAAAGACCGGTCTGATCCTGGGCGAACTGGCGCGCATGGGCGTGTCGGTTGCAGTCGATGATTTTGGCACTGGCTATTCGAACCTGACTTACCTGGCGGACTTGCCTTTCCAAAAACTGAAAATCGACCGCTCGTTTGTGCATCGTCTTGAAAAGGGCGGCAACACCGGCGCGATTATTTCGACAATTGTTGGTCTGTCTCGGGCGCTTGGTGTCCACACGACTGCCGAGGGCGTGGAGACTGCTGATCAGGCAGACCTGTTGCGGGCGGCGGGATGTGATGTCGGCCAGGGATTTTTCTATGGCCGGCCCGCTCCGATCTCTTCGCGCGAGATCAGTGATGGCAAGGCGCCGCAAAACCGGGCGGCTTAGTCTGGCACTGCCTAGTCACGCTGATTTAATCGCAGACTCTCCGCTCAACCTTCGACGCCGACAATGAACAGCACGGTGTAATCCTGCTTAGCGCAGTTTTCGACCGGCGGCATGAGCGCGCCCGGCTGGACCGGGAAACTGCTTTGCTGCACGGCGGCCGGCGAGCACGACTTGCCGTCAGCGGCAGGCGTGTAGCGGGCCGAGCGGCATCTGAGATGCGTCACATCGAACACAGTTGCGCCACTGGCCAATTCCCAGCGCTGAGTACCGTCCGCATTCTTGGGGAAAACCGTCAAAACAGTTTCGATATCGCGATTGCCAGTGACCAGATATTTTCCCGGCGGAACCGGAAACTCCGGCGCTTCCATGATGCGACCGTTCTCTTCGAGCCACCAGTCGCTGCCATCAAAAGTCCACTGATCCGGCGCGACTCCGCCATTGGCAGCCAGATTTGCAAAATCGCCAACAGGAACCCCGCGCGGCCCCGGATCCACCCGCCAAAGCCCCCAGACCTGTGCATTTGTCCCGCTGCTTGAGCCCGGCTCGGCAAGCGCGGCGATGTATTGAGTGGGGATGCGCTTGAAGCCGGTTTCGGCAAGCGCGGGTTGGGCGGCGAAGGCGACAAACACCAAGCCAGCAGCAAAGCTGGCGAACGAATCAACGAATGCCTGCAATCGGTTCATGGACATTCTCCGCATTGAGCTATGGTTATACCTAAGGGGATGAAACGGGAAAACAAGCGGCGGAGGAACCCCTCACTTCGTCGCCCACAGCACCTTGTAGTAGGCATTGCGCCCCAACTCGCCTGATTTGAAGAACATGGTCGTCAGGGTCGCCTCATAGGGCAGGTTGCGGTTGGCGACGAGGTAGAGTTTGCCGCCCTTGTGCAAAGCGTTGTGCGCGTTGCGGATGATAGCGATTCCGATGGCGGGATCTGCTGCCCTGCCCTGATGGAAGGGCGGGTTCATAATGATGGTATCGTAGTCGCCGGAGGCTTTTTCGGCGATGAGGTCCTGCCAATGGAATGCCGCTTCCATCTGAGGCGCGAGGCGGGCCATGTTGGCTTTGGCAGCTTCGAGCGAAGCGTGGTCGGCTTCGTACAACGCAATGGATTTGACTGCCGGACAGGCAGTTGCAGTTTCAACCGCGAGATAGCCCCAGCCGGCGCAGAAATCGGCGACGCGGCCTTTGATGTCGCGCGGCAATTGTTCGATCAGGAAGGCGGAGCCGGGATCAATATGGTCTGACGAGAACATGCCGGGCGCAGCCTCAAAGCGTCCGTCGACCTGTTCGGGCGCAGCTTCGTCAAAGCGGTTGCTGCCGGTGTTGGCGAACCAATAGGCCTTGGCATGATGCTTGGACAGACTGCCGATGAGTTCGAACTGGCCGCCGACTTCCTTTGCGGCAGTGGCCACGCCGTCATTCTTGGAGCCGGCAAAGACGATCATGCCGCCGGGCTTCACCCGCGCCAGCGCCTGATTGAGGACAGCGCGGGTTTGGCCGCGATGGCGGGAAACTGCAATCAGCGCGCCATCGAATGTGCCTTCGGAAACTTCCGGCGTGACAGTAAAGCCAGCGCTTTCCAATGCCTTGAAATCCGGACGCATGCCTTGAACTGCCGTGATCTGCGATTTGACGAATGCGCAATCCTGCGGCGGGCGGCCGGCGTTGAGAAACAGCCAGCGCGCGGCCTCGCCGCCGGTTTCGATGTCACCTGAATCAAAGGGCAGAAACAGGGTTTTGATGGCGCCGTCTTGCATGGAGAAATTCAACTTTGTCTTTGAAACTGGTTGGTGAGGTAAGAGGACACACAAACGGTAAAGTCAATCTGAGGTTACCCCTTCTCGTTCGTCATCCCGGCCAAGCGTAGCGCAGAGCCGGGAACCATTGGAGGACAAGGCATATGCAGGCGGCGGCAATTTCGTGTGAACGCCGCTCCAAACCGCGGCCTGTGGTCTTCATCT
>JBAVTG010000194.1:0-1890 GCA_049696015.1 Rhizobiaceae bacterium
GGCTACGCCGATGTGATCGGCGAGGCGGCGTGAGGTGTCAGTCATGAACATTCATGCCGGACGGATGCAGACAGCGGGCGAAGCTGCGCTGCTGGACCTTTATACAGCCCGCATGGGCGCACTGCCAGGCAATCCGGACGTCGCCTCTGCGCGCGATCTTGCCATTGATGCGCTGCGCACGCAGGGCCTGCCGACCCGCCGTATTGAAAGCTGGCACTACACTGATTTGCGCTCGCTGCTGCGCGCTTTGCCGGAAGGCGGCGCTTCCGCCGGCAAAACTGAGCCGCTGGTCGCAGGCGCGTCCGTACTGGTGCTTGAAGATGGCGCTGCGCTTGGCGGCAAGGCGCCGGACGGTGTCACCGTTTCGCATATTGCGGCAAAGCTTGAGGACGGCTCTTTTGCCAAAGCGCTGACCCAGCGCGGGTTTGACGACACGATCGGCCAGATTAACACTGCGCTGGTGAGCGACGGCTACCATCTGGCAATTGCTGGTGGCATTGACCTTGCCAAGCCGCTGGAGATCCAGATCGAGGCCGGCGCTGGTTCACATACGCGCCTTGCGGTCAACATGGGCCAGAACAGCAAGGCCACAATCATCGAGCGTCACGCTGGCGGTGACGCGTTTGTTTCGGCTGTGACCAATCTTGTGCTTGGCGATGGCGCGGATCTTGTCTGGATCATCGATCAGGAGCGCGGTCCAAGCGCCGTCCAGTTCGGCCAGTTCAACGCCTGGATCGGCAAAGATGCCAAGCTGACTCTGTTCGTGATGAATGCTGGCGGCAAGCTGGTGCGCCAGGAAGTGCATGTCGCGGTCAAGGGCGAAGGTTCGGATTTCAAATTGCGCGGGATCAATCTGGTCGGCGGAGATGCCCACATCGACGTGACGATGACGCTGACGCACGAGGTTGAAAACACCACATCCACCGAAGTCATCCGCAATGTGATCACCGGGCGCGGGCGCGGCGTGTTTCAGGGGCAGATCAAAGTGTTCCCCGGCGCGCAGAAGACTGACGCCAAGATGGCCTGCAACACGCTGCTGTTGTCGGACGAGGGCGAGTTTTCGGCCAAGCCGGAACTCGAAATCTTCGCTGATGATGTCGCCTGCGGCCATGGAGCAACCGTGCGCGAAGTCGAGCCGCAGCACCTGTTCTACCTTATGGCGCGCGGCATTCCCGAACCTGTGGCGCGCGGCCTGCTGGTCAAGGCGTTTGTGGCCGAGATCATCGAAGAGCTGGAAAACGAGGCGCTGGTCGAGGCGCTGGAAGAGCGGCTTGCAGATTGGCTGGAGGCGCAGGCGTGATGTTTCCTGTCCTTGACTTTCCCTCACCCGGTTTGCTGCGCAAACCACCCTCTCCCCGGGCGGGAGAGGGGAAACGCAGCGCGCCCTTCACCTCTCCCCACCGGGGAGAGGATGTTTCGCGAAGCGAAACCGGTGAGGGAGAGTCAAGAAACGGGTCATCGTCATGACCGCCAGCTACGACGTTGAGCTCATCCGCAAGGATTTCCCGATTCTGTCGCGCACGGTCTATGGCAAGCCGCTGGTCTATCTCGACAATGGCGCTTCGGCGCAGAAGCCGCAGGTGGTCATCGACGCGATGGTCAATTGCCTGACCCACGAATACGCCAACGTTCATCGCGGGCTGCATTTTCTGTCCAACGCCGCGACGGATGCCTACGAGAATGCACGGGAAATTGTCCGGCGCTTCTTGAACGCTGGCAAGATCGAGGAAGTGATCTTCACCAAGTCCACCACCGAGGCAATCAACGCGGTCGCCTATGGCTGGGGCATGCCAAACATCGGCGCGGACGACGAGATCGTCCTGTCGATCATGGAGCATCACTCCAACATTGTACCCTGGCATTTCATCCGCGAGCGGCAGGGCGCAAAGC
>JBAVTG010000195.1:0-26700 GCA_049696015.1 Rhizobiaceae bacterium
AGCGGCGTGTCTTGCGCAAACTCCAGTTTCTCCTCGGTCAAATTGTTGCGCGACTTGTGCACAACGCCTTTGGAATCAAGCATGAGGATGTTTTCAGCTTTGACGCCCATAACCTTGAGCATTTTCAGACAGGCAATACCGGCAGCCCCTGCACCAAGCGCAACAACGCGGATATCCTCAATCTTCTTGCCGGCAACGCGCAGCGCATTTGATGCGGCGGCGGCGGCAACGATAGCCGTGCCGTGCTGGTCATCATGGAAAACCGGGATGCCCATCGCCTCTTTGCACAAGCGCTCGACGATGAAGCACTCTGGCGCCTTGATATCCTCCAGATTGATCGCGCCAAAAGTCGGTTCGAGCCGGATGACGATTTCGGCCAGTTTGACCGGATCGGTTTCGTTAATCTCGATATCGATGCAGTCAATGTTGGCGAATTTTTTGAAGAGGACGGCCTTGCCTTCCATCACAGGTTTGGAAGCCAGCGCACCAAGGTCGCCCAACCCTAGTACAGCAGTGCCATTGGAGATGACGGCCACGAGATTTCCCTTGGCGGTGTAACGTACGGCATCGGCAGGGTTCTTGGCAATTTCCAGACAGGCTTCGGCCACACCCGGAGAATAAGCGCGGGCCAGATCTCTGGCTGTCGTCATCGGTTTGGTGGCGCGGATTTCCAGTTTTCCAGGCTTTGGAAACTCGTGATAGTACAAAGCCTCCTGCCTGAAGGCCTCCGCCCGCTCTTTTTCGTCGCTCATCACGTCCTCCCGACTTTCAATGTTCGCCATAGTGCAAAGTTGGCGGCCGATGACAACGACGGATTGCCGCAAGGCGACAAATAGATTGACGCTTTTGAACCACAGGCGCTCAATGTGGCGAAACCAGAGAGGCCAACAGCCATGCCGTCACCGCGCCTTACCTTTCACGGGGCCGCCAGGGCCGTGACCGGTTCCTGCTACGAAATCGACACCGGCCAGTCGCGCATCCTCATTGATTGCGGCATGTTTCAAGGTTCCAAGACGGAGCGGGAGCTGAACTATCGGCCGTTCCCGTTTGAACCATCTGCGATCAGGGCCGTCATTTTGACGCACGCCCATATTGATCATGCCGGCCTGCTGCCGAAGCTGGTCAAACACGGTTTCAAGGGCCCTATACACGCCACAGAAGCGACCGTGGACTTGTGTTCGGTCATGCTGCCGGACTCGGCCCATATTCAGGAAATGGAAGTTGAAAACCTCAATCGCCGCAACATCCGGCGCGGCAGGGATACCGTTGAACCGATCTACACAAAGGACGATGCGGCAGCCTGCATGACTTTGTTCAAGGCGTCAGGTTTCGGCGATTGGTTCCAGGCGGCAAGCGATATCCGTGTGCGCTTCTGGAATGCAGGCCACTTGCTTGGTTCCGCGTCTGTTGAATTGGAGATTGCGCAGACGGGTGACACACCAGCGCAGCGGTTGCTGTTTTCCGGCGATCTTGGCCCTGACCACAAGATGCTCCATTTGGACCCGGAAGGTCCGGTGAGCATCGATTATCTCATCTGCGAATCCACATATGGCGACAGGGAGAGGGGGCCGATCACAACCGAGGGACGGCGCATGGCCTTGCAGGGCGAGGTGCAGCGCGCTGCCGACATGCGTGGTCCGCTGATCATCCCGTCATTTGCGGTTGAGCGCACGCAAGAGCTTCTGGTTGATCTGCATGTTCTGATGACGGCGGGCAAAATTCCGCCTGCGCCAATCATTGTCGACTCGCCGCTGGCAACGAAAGCAACGGCGATTTTCGAACGCCATGCGGGCGAGATAGAGGAAGGCGAAGCGTTGACGCGGGCGTTGAACTCCGGCGACATCCGTTTCACCGAAACGGTCGACCAGTCCAAGGCAATCAACCGCCTGTCCGGGTTTTTGATCATCATCGCCGCCAGCGGCATGTGCGAGGCGGGCCGGATCCGCCATCATTTGAAAAACAATCTCTGGCGCAAGAATGCCACCGTCATGATGGTCGGCTTTCAGGCGCAGGGCTCGCTTGGCCGGCTTTTGCTGGAGGGCGAGAAGCGGGTGCGCATTCAAGGCGAGGAAATCGAGGTCAAAGCCTCGATCCGGTCGCTCGATGTGTATTCCGGACATGCCGATGCGACGGAGCTTGTCGAATGGGTTGATGCGCGCATGCCGGTCCGGCACGGGATCTTCCTGACCCATGGCGAACCGGAAGCCATGAGCGCCTTGAAGCAACGCCTGTCTTCGCGAATCGACGACGCGCGCATCATCATGCCGGTGCTGGACGAAACTTTCAGTTTGGAGCCAGTGGCTGGCAAGCACATTGAAACGGGCCAGCCGGCGCGCTTGCAGCCAGAAAAAGTCGCCCGCCTCGATTGGCACAATGATCTTTCCAAGCTGCTGCTCGACATCAATGAAGCGATTGGCAGCCAAGCGGATGAGAGAGGCCGTCAGGAAATGATCAGACGGCTGCGCCGGGCGTTGCCCGAATGACATGCGAATGCTTTTCGATGAAGTCCTGAAGCCGCGTGACTGCCTCGGCGTCGATTCCAAGACCAGCCTTTGTGCGCCGCCAAAGGACATCATCGGCTGTCGTTGCCCACTCATTGCGGACCAGATATTCGACTTCCGCGCCGGTCAGGTCGGGACCGAACTGCGGCCCGAGATCGGCAGCGGATGCTGCCTGCCCCAGAAGCACGCGCGATTTTGTGCCGTACAGGCGCATGAGCCTTGTTGCCTGGCGGGTGTTGAGAAACGAATAATCAGCCTGGAGTCTGCGCACCTCCGCATCAAAGCCGAGCACGGGGAAATCCCCGCCCGGCAGAGTCGCCGTTTTCGTCCAGCTGCCATTTTTCGCGCCGAGCACGGTTTCAACTTTTTCCAGAACCGATTCAGCCAGACGGCGATAAGTGGTGATCTTGCCGCCAAAAATATTCAGCACAACGCCTTCAGAAGGCGCGCCTTCGGTTTTCAGGACATAGTCGCGCGTGGCTTCCTGAGCTTTGGATGCGCCGTCGTCAAACAGCGGGCGGACACCTGAATAAGTCCAGACGATATCTTCGCGCTTGACCGGCTTTTTGAAATATTCGCTGGCCGCGTTCAACAGATACTCTGTTTCGGCGTCGGTGATGGCCACATCCTTGGGATCGCCCTTGTAGTCCTGATCGGTTGTGCCGATCAGCGTGAAATCCCGCTCATAAGGTATTGCGAAAATAATGCGGTTGTCGGCGTTCTGAAAAATGTAGCATTTTTCATGCTCGAACATGCGCTTGACGACAATATGGCTGCCCTGAACGAGCCGCACATTGTGCACATCGTTCTTGCCGAATGTGGCTGCAATGATCTGATCCACCCACGGGCCGCCGGCATTGATCAACATGCGGGCGCTTATGGTTTCCTCGGCACCAGACTGCGCGCGGGTGACGACGTGCCAAATGCCGTTGTGGCGCTCGGCTTTGATAACCTTTGTGCGTGTGCGGATTTCTGCTCCGCGCTTTGCGGCATCACAGGCATTGAGCGCCACAAGCCGGGCGTCATTGACCCAGCAGTCCGAATATTCGAACGCCTTTGAAAACAGCGGCTTCAAAGGTTTGCCGGAAACATCCTCCTGCATATCAAGCGTCTTGGTCGCCGGCAGCAGTTTGCGTCCGCCCAAATGGTCATAAATCAGCAAGCCGAGCCGCAGGAACCAAGCGGGGCGCAATCCCTTGTGGTGTGGCAGAACAAAACGCAGCGGCCAGATGATATGCGGCGCATTGGCCCAAAGCACTTCGCGCTCCATCAGGGATTCGCGCACCAGGCGGAATTCGTAATGCTCCAAATAGCGCAACCCGCCGTGGATGAGCTTGGTCGACCAGGATGACGTGCCCGATGCCAGATCATTCATTTCGGCCAGAAATACTGAATAGCCGCGGCCCTGGGCGTCGCGCGCAATGCCACAGCCGTTGATGCCGCCGCCAATGATGAACAGGTCATGGACCTTGTCACTCATGCCGCCTGCTCCCCGGCAGAAAGACTTGTGACCACCAGATCGACATTGTGGATATGGCAGAGCTCGACAATCTCGCGGCTCGGCGCAATATCTGTGACAAAAACGTCAATCGCCGAAAAATCGGCAATGCGCACCGGAGCTGACCGTTCAAACTTCAGGCTGTCAGCAACAAGGATGGTTTTGCGCGCTTGGGCGATGATTGCCTGGCTGACTTTCACCTCGCGAAAATCATAATCCAGGATGGTTCCGTCCCGATCAATTGCAGAAGCGCCGATAACGGCAAAATCAACTTTGAACTGGCGGACAAAATCAACTGTCGCCTCGCCCATGATCCCGCCATCCGAATGGCGCACAACGCCGCCGGCAATGACAACTTCGGCCGACAGCGCATCGCGCAGGATATTGGCCACGTTGATGTTGTTGGTGATGACCATCAAGCCTTGATGGCGGCGCAGCGCCGTGGCCACCTGTTCAGTTGTGGTGCCGATGTTGAGAATGACCGAGGAATTGTCCGGAATGAGGCGGGCTGCTGCCTGACCAATCAGGCGTTTTGAGTCTGCCGCGACTGATCTGCGCGCATCGTAGGCGAAATTGGTCACACCTGACGGATGCACCGCCCCGCCATGGACCCGCTGCAAAAGCTGGCGATCACACAGGTCATTGAGATCCTTGCGAATTGTCTGCGGCGTCACATCGAAATGACTGGCAAGCCCCTCCACCTCGACACGGCCACGCTGGCGGGCAAGCTCCAGTATATCGGTCAAACGCGGATGCAATGGTTCCAACTGCTATGGTCCCGTCGGTTTCGTTTTTTTTCCATTTTGCAGTCAATATCGAATAAATCAAGCGAAAATGAAGATATTGCACTGCACAACGCTCGAAAATATTCACTTGACGTTCTTTCATTTTCGTTTCAAGTTTCACTATCCGGAACGCCCGGATGGCATCGGGAGCATGCCTAAAACCAGTCTGGCGAGATACGCAACGGAGGAGAATCCCCATGAAAAGGCACCTTTTGGTGTCGGCGGCAGCCATAGCGCTGTTTGCTGCTACCGGATCAGCATGGGCCGATGAGGCCGCAGCACAAAAGTGGATTGACAGCGAGTTCCAGCCCTCGACCTTGTCGAAGGAAGACCAGCTGAAAGAGATGCAGTGGTTCATCAAGGCCGCTGAGCCCTTCAAGGGCATGGAAATCAACGCCCTTTCGGAAGGCATTCCGACCCACGGCTATGAATCCAGCGTTTTGACCAAGGCGTTCGAGGAAATCACCGGCATCAAGGTCAACCACCAGATCCTTGGCGAAGGCGAAGTGGTGCAGGCCGTTCAGACGCAAATGCAGACGAACCGCAATCTCTATGACATTTACGTCAACGATTCCGACCTGATTGGCACGCATTCGCGCTTGCAGCTGGCTGTCAACCTGACGGACTTCATGGCTGGCGAAGGCAAGGACGTGACCAACCCCGGCCTTGATCTGGCTGACTTCATGGGCATCAAGTTCACCACCGGCCCGGACGGGAAGCTCTACCAGCTGCCCGACCAGCAGTTTGCAAACCTCTACTGGTTCCGCAAGGACTGGTTCGACAAGCCGGAACTGAAGGAAAAGTTCAAGGCTCGTTTTGGCTACGAACTTGGTGTTCCGGTCAATTGGTCGGCGTATGAAGACATCGCCCAGTTCTTCAAGGAAGATGTCAAGGAAATCGACGGCGTGCCAATCTATGGCCATATGGATTACGGCAAGCGCGCGCCGGACCTTGGCTGGCGCATGACCGACGCCTGGCTGTCCATGGCAGGCACCGGATCGGCGGGCGAACCGAATGGCGTTCCGATCGACGAATGGGGCATCCGCATGGACAAGGGTTCGTGCAACCCGTCCGGCGCGTCTGTCTCGCGCGGCGGCGAGACCAACGGCCCGGCGTCCGTCTACGCCATTGCCAAATGGGACGAATGGCTGCGCACCTATGCCCCTCCCGGCGCTGCGGACTATGACTTCTACCAGTCATTGCCCGCGCTCAGCCAAGGCAATGTGGCCCAGCAGATCTTCTGGTACACAGCTTTCACCGCCGACATGGTGAAACCGAAGGCAGAAGGCAACAACACGGTTGACGATTCTGGCACGCCGCTTTGGCGCATGGCGCCGTCACCGCATGGTCCTTATTGGAAAGAGGGCCAGAAGGTCGGATATCAGGACGTCGGCTCATGGACGATCCTCAAGTCCACGCCAACCGATCGCGCCAAAGCTGCATGGCTTTATGCGCAGTTTGCCGTGTCGAAGACTGTCGATGTGAAGAAGAGCCAGGTTGGCCTCACCTTCATCCGCGACTCGACCGTGCGCCATGAAAGCTTCACCGAGCGTGCGCCAAAGCTTGGCGGCCTCGTTGAGTTCTACCGCTCACCGGACCGTGTCCGTTGGTCGCCAACAGGCATCAACGTGCCGGATTATCCGAAACTGGCACAGATCTGGTGGCAGCAGATCGGCGACGTGAACTCCGGTGCGTTTACACCGCAGCAAGCCATGGACCGCCTTGCAGAAGAAATGGACATCACCATGTCCCGCATGCAAGCGGCCGATGAAGCCAACAAGACCTATGGCGGCTGCGGCCCGCGGCTCAACGAGCCTAAGGATGCTGCCGAATGGCTCGGCAAGCCGGATGGCCCGAAGGCCAAGCTCGATAACGAAAAAGAGCCTGGACAGACTGTCGCCTACGACGAGCTGATCAAGCAGTGGTCGGAAGCCAAGTAAGGGCCCGGCTGCAAGGGTTACCAAGTAAGACCTCCCTTGCTTGAAACGGCCCCGGGACGGGCGCAAACTGTCCCGGGGCCTTTGTGCCTGAATTGCCAACACATTGACCAAACTGAGGCTGCCGCATTTCATGACGCTGGAACTGAAGAATGTCGCGAAGCGGGTCGGCGCCGACATGCACATCTATCCGACCGATCTGCGGTTTGAGCGCGGCTCGTTCAATGTGCTTTTGGGGACGACGCTGGCTGGCAAAACCACAATGATGCAGCTGATGGCGGGCATACAAAAGCCGACAGCCGGAGAAATCTGGTTCGATGGCAGCAATGTCACCCGCACGCCCGTGCAGAAGCGCAATGTTTCGGTCGTCTATCAGCAGTTCATCAATTACCCGAATTTCACTGTCTACGAAAACATCGCTTCGCCCTTGCGGGTGGCAAGGCTGCCCGAGAGCGAAATCAAGGCGCGCGTCGGCAAGTTCGCGGATCTCTTGCGCCTGACGCCGATGCTTGGCCGCAAGCCGAGCGAACTTTCCGGCGGCCAGCAGCAACGCACCGCGATGGCGCGGGCGCTGGTCAAGGACGCAGACTTGGTACTGCTGGATGAGCCATTGGCGAACCTCGATTTCAAACTGCGCGAAGAATTGCGTGAAGAATTGCCGCGCCTGTTCCACGACCGCGACTGCATTGTGGTGTATGCCACGACCGAGCCGACGGAAGCATTGCTATTTGGCGGCAATACGGCGGCCATGCATCAGGGACACGTCACCCAGTTTGGCCCGACGGGCGATATCTACCGCCAGCCGCAGGATCTGACGACGGCGCGCGTGTTCTCCGAGCCTCCCATGAATGTTGCGGACGTCACCAAAACCGGCAATCAATTCTCGCTGGACGGCGCGATCAACTGGCACGCAACGGGCAATCTAAAGTCGCTTCCGGACGGGCGTTACACATTCGGCATCCGCCCGCATCATGTGACGCCAGCCAAGCCATCGAGCGACTCGATAAGGGTCAACGGCACCGTGAAAGTGGCCGAACTGTCCGGTTCGGAAAGCATCATTCACTTTGACATGCTCGGCAATTCGTGGGTTTCGCTCACTGCCGGTATCCACCCCTATTCTGCGGGCCAGAAGGCGGAACTTTACATGGATGTTGCCCACGGTTTCTACTTTGCCGCTGATGGCAAACTGATCGGGATGTGAGGGGCGGATCATGGCAAAAATCACACTCGATGACCTGCGCCACTCCTATATGGCAAACCCGAAAGTCCCGGCGGACTACGCGTTGAAGCGGCTTGATCTGGAATGGCGCGACGGCGGGGCCTACGCGCTGCTCGGCCCGTCAGGCTGCGGCAAGACCACGCTCCTGAACATCATTTCAGGGCTTCTCATCCCCAGCCATGGCAAGGTGTTGTTTGGCGAACAGGACGTTACCCGCTTGCCAACGGACGCGCGCAACATCGCGCAGGTGTTCCAGTTTCCGGTCGTTTACGACACGATGAGCGTCTACGACAATCTCGCCTTCCCGCTGCGCAACCGCGGTGTGCCCGAGGAGCAGGTCGACAAGCGCGTGCGCATCATCGCCGAAATGACAGATCTGACCAGCACGCTGGGCAAACGCGCCTCCGGCCTTACTGCCGACGGCAAGCAAAAGATTTCGCTCGGCCGCGGCCTTGTGCGTGAAAATGTCAATGCCATCATGTTTGACGAGCCGCTGACGGTGATCGACCCGCATCTGAAATGGCTGCTGCGCTCCAAACTGAAAGAACTGCACCAGAAGCTCGGCACGACGATGATCTATGTCACGCATGACCAGACCGAAGCGCTGACATTTGCCGATCAGGTCGTTGTCATGAAGGACGGCGAAGTGGTGCAGAGCGGCACGCCAGTGGAACTGTTCGAAAAGCCGCATCACACGTTCGTCGGCCATTTTATCGGCTCACCGGGCATGAACATTATTCCGTGCCAGGTCAGCGGGGGCCAGGTGCATGTTGGCGAGCGCAGAATCGAGGTCGGCAACGCCGCCAAACTTGGCAGCCGCAATGGCACGTTCGAGCTTGGCGTGCGTCCGGAATTCACATCTTTCGCCGCGACCGGCCTTCCGGTGAAAGTTGCGAAAGTCACCGACACGGGCCGCAACAGAATCGTCGACACACGCCTTGGCAATCTGTCGATCAAGCTTCTGGTCGACAACAACGCATCAATCCCGTCCGAAGGCGCACATCTCGCCTTTGATGCAGCGCACAGCCAAGTTTACGACAACGGCTGGCTGGCGGAGTGAGATCATGAACAAAACCGTCAACCAAAAGGCCTGGTTCTTCGTCCTGCCCGTGGTCATTCTCGTGGCGTTCAATGCGCTGATTCCGCTGATGACTGTCGTCAATTATTCCATGCAGGAAACTTTCGGCGACAACACATTCTTCTGGTCCGGCGTGCGCTGGTTCGAACAAATCCTGCAGTCCGACCGTTTCTGGGCCTCGCTTGGCCGCCAATTGTTTTTCACCTTCACGATCCTGTTCATCGAAGTGCCGCTCGGTGTCGCCATTGCGCTGACCATGCCGAAAAAAGGTCCGTGGGTTTCAGTTTGCCTCGTGCTCATGGCGCTGCCTCTGCTCATTCCGTGGAATGTTGTCGGCGCGATGTGGAACATCTTTGCCCTGCCGGACATTGGCCTGTTGGGCAAGCTGCTCAACTCGCTTGGCCTTGATTACAACTACACCCGCCAGACCGGCGATGCATGGTTCACGCTCATCCTGATGGATGTCTGGCACTGGACCTCGCTCGTTGTGCTGCTCGCCTATGCCGGGCTCGTCTCGATACCGGACGCCTATTATCAGGCAGCGCTGATTGACGGCGCGTCAAAGTGGAAAATTTTCCGCTTCATCCAGCTGCCGAAGATGAAGCGCGTGCTGACCATCGCCATCCTGTTGCGCTTCATGGACTCGTTCAACATCTACACCGAGCCGGTGGTGCTCACCGGCGGCGGGCCGGGCAATTCGACGACGCTCCTTTCCATCGACCTCGTCAAGATCGCGCTCGGCCAGTTTGACCTTGGGCCGGCAGCGGCCATGTCACTGATTTATTTCCTGATCATTTTGCTCACCAGCTGGATTTTCTACACGCTGATGATGCGCAACGAAGAACAGTAGGAGGGGCCGGTGCGCATTTCCAAATGGCTGGTGCCAACGCTCTATATCTTGTTCCTGATGCTGCCGATCTATTGGCTGGTTTCGATGTCGTTCAAGACGACTAATGAAATTCTCGGCGGCTTCTCGCTGTTTCCGCAAAAGTTCACGACTGAAAACTACACCAAGATTTTCACCGATCCGACCTGGTATTGGGGATACCTCAACTCGCTGGCTTACGTGTCCCTGAATACGGTAATCTCGGTCGCTGCCGCATTGCCGGCTGCATACGCTTTTTCACGCTACCGGTTCCTTGGCGACAAGCATCTGTTCTTCTGGCTGCTCACCAATCGCATGGCGCCCGCCGCCGTTTTCGCACTTCCGTTCCTGCAGCTTTATTCGTCGATCGGCCTGTTCGACAGCTATCTTGCCGTGGCGCTTGCGCACACATTGTTCAACGTGCCGCTGGCGGTCTGGATTTTGGAAGGATTCATGTCGGGCGTGCCCAAGGAACTGGATGAAACTGCCTATGTTGATGGCCATTCGTTCCCGAGTTTCTTCTTCAAGATTTTCCTGCCGACCATTGCAGCTGGCATCGGCGTTGCCATCTTCTTCTGCTTCATGTTCTCATGGGTCGAGCTGTTGCTTGCAAAAACGCTGACATCCGTGGAGGCCAAGCCCATCGCCGCTGTCATGACCCGCACATCATCCACCTCCGGCTATGAGCTCGGACTCCTGGCCGCCGCCGGATCGCTCACCATTATCCCCGGTGCCATCGTCATCTGGTTTGTCCGCAACTACATCGCCAAAGGCTTTGCCTTGGGCCGCGTTTAAGGAGCTGATCATGGGACTTTCATGGATGGCCTGGACATGGCCGACCGCCGCGTTTTTCATCTTCGTGGCGTTGGCAATTTCGGCGATGGGATTTTGGGAATACAAGGTCCCCGGCGGCAATCCGCGCCGCGGCGTGTTCGGCCTTGATACCACGCGCGGCGACCGGCTTTTCATCTCGCTGCTCGGCTCCGCGTTTATCTTTCTGGCATGGCTCGGTCTTTACGGAACACCGCTTTGGGGCGCGCTTGCCATTGCAATTGCCTGGATGGTGTTCGTCTTCCGCAAAGTGTGATGCGGCGCGTCTGTCTGTTCGGCCAAAAATCTTGCGTCGCGTAAACATGACGCGACCAGCCGCAAACAGGCAAGGTCTTTCATGATAACGCTCCACTTTCTGACGGTCGGTGTTGACGATCATCGGTAATTTGGCAGCTGCAAAGAGTCGTTGTATAGCGAGCGGGTTCGTTGCGCCCATGCCCGAGTATTCCAAATGATGATCGAGGCTTCTTCTCATTTTGCCTGAGGCTTGAAAATGACAAAGCGACCTTACACCGGCGTCTGGCCGGTTGCCCCGACGCCGTTCAATGAAGACGGCAGTCTCGACTTGGAAGGCATGAAGCGTGTCCTGGACCTGATGGTTGACCAGGGCGTTGACGGCATCTGCATCCTCGCCAATTTCTCCGAACAGTTCCTGCTGTCGGACGACGAGCGCGAGACACTGACCCGTTTGTCGCTCACCCATGTTGCAGGGCGCGTGCCTGTCATCGTCACGGTCTCGCACTTTTCAACGCAAATCGTTGAAGCGCGCGCCAGACTTGCCGCCTCGCTTGGCGCGTCGATGCTGATGATGATGCCGCCCTATCATGGCACGGGTCTGCGCGCCGACGAGAATTCGGTGATCGAGCATTTCCTGCGCGCGGGCAAAGCTGGCGGCATTCCAATCATGCTCCAGGACGCGCCGCTGTCCGGTGTCCAGCTGAGCGTGCCCCAGATTGTGCGCATGGCGCGTGAGGTGCCTGAACTGCGCTACTTCAAGATCGAAACCCCGCAAACTGCCGCAAAATTGCGCGGCCTGATTGCCGAAGGCGGAGACCTGATCGAGGGCCCGTTTGACGGCGAAGAAGGCATCACTTTAATGGCGGATTTGAACGCGGGCGCGAGCGGGTCCATGACCTCGGCGATGATCCCCGATCTGGTGCGGCCGGTGATTGTTGATTTCCGCGAAGGCCGCAGAGAGGCTGCCAAGGAAGGGTACCGCCGCATTCTGCCAGTGATCAATTTCGAGAACCGCCAGTGCGGCTGGCGCTCGGCCAAGATCGCGATGAAAGCCGGCGGCGTCATCAAGTCAGATTTCGTGCGCCACCCGACAAAGGCGGTCCACCCGGATACAGCGGCGGAGCTCCTGGAACTCTTGCGCGGACTCGACCCGTTGGTCCTGCGGTGGCGGAAATGAGCATCGTCAGGCAGGATGTTTTTGGATAGGATAATCGCACCGGGTTGTTTCGCGGCAATGCCAGCTAAAAAATCTTGCTCGATCATCCGCCAAAACCCGCTCGGTCCACCTGACGAAACGGCTGGGTCCAGACACTGACATTGTTTGCAAATCAACAGCGGAAAATTGCATTTGACAGTCTTACCAATTTCCCCGAACGTCGAAAAACGATGTCTGCGGCAGCGCTGTCTCTCGACATGTCCTGCAGCAGCCGCGTGCGTATCAATTCGGCAACGTTCATGGCCGGTTGAATCGGCAATCCCGGATTTGGGATTGTTTGCTTCGGCCGGCCGTTGTCACATGGGAGGACTACATGATTAACCGCAGACATTTTGGCATTTTGGCCACCGCCGCTGCCATTGCCCTGTCTTCAAGCTGGGCCCAGGCCCAAGACAAAGGCATCATTGGCATTTCAATGCCAACCAAGTCATCAACCCGTTGGATTTCCGACGGCGAGTCGATGGTGAAGGAATTTACCGCCAAGGGTTACGCTACTGATCTCCAGTATGCCGAAGACGACATTCCCAACCAGCTCGCCCAGATCGAAAACATGGTCACCAAGGGCGCCAAGGTTCTGATCATTGCCGCCATCGATGGCACCACGCTTTCGGACGTGCTGCAAAAGGCGCGCGACGCCGGCATCAAGGTGTTCGCCTATGACCGGTTGATTTCGAAAACGGAAAACGTCGATTACTACACGACATTCGACAATTTCGGTGTTGGCGTGTTGCAGGGCAATTCGTTGATTGCCGGCCTCAAGGAGCGTTTCCCGTCAGTCAAGCCGTGGAATGTCGAACTGTTTGGCGGCTCGCCTGACGACACCAACGCGTTCTATTTCTATGATGGCGCGATGTCGGTACTTCAGCCGCTGATCGACTCCAAGGACATCGTCATTGTCTCCGGCCAGATGGGCATGGACAAAGTCGGCACGCTGCGCTGGGACGGCGCGGTTGCACAGGCCCGCATGGACAATCTTTTGTCGGCAAACTATACCGACAAGAAGGTCAATGGCGTTCTGGCTCCCTATGACGGCCTGTCGCGCGGCATCATCTCCTCGCTCAAGGGCGTTGGTTACGCTCCGGGCGCTGAAATGCCGGTTGTCACCGGACAAGATGCCGAACTTCCGTCCGTCAAGGGCATGATCGCTGGTGAACAATATTCGACCGTGTTCAAAGACACGCGCGAACTTGCCAAGGTCACCGCTACCATGGTCGACACCGTTTTGTCGGGCAAGGAACCGGAAATCAACGACACCAAGACCTACAACAATGGTGTGAAAGTTGTGCCGTCCTACCTTTTGACGCCCTATTCGGTCGGCAAGGATGACATCAAGAAGCAGCTGGTTGACTCGGGCTACTACACCCAGGACCAGATCGACAATTAATCCAGTCACAATGGCGGGCCCTGCACTTGCGGGGCCCGTTTTTTTTCGCTTAGCTGAATGACGGGAGAAACCTCGGCGCCAAACGGATACGGCGCTGCGGGTGGCGAGGACACAGATGCAGCCGATCCTCGAAATGCGGGGTATCACTAAGACATTTCCGGGCGTCAATGCGTTGAAAGACGTCGAGTTGACTGTCTTTCCCGGCGAAATCCATGCTGTGGTCGGCGAAAACGGCGCGGGCAAATCGACTTTGATGAAAGTTCTGTCCGGCGTTTATCCGCACGGCACTTATTCCGGCGATATTGTTTTTGAAGGGCAAGAACGCAAATTCGCCGCCATATCCAACAGCGAAGACATCGGCATCATCATCATTCACCAGGAGCTGGCGCTTGTGCCGCTTCTGTCGATTGCCGAAAACATTTTTCTCGGCCACGAACCTGCCAAGAACGGTGTGATCAACTGGTACGAAGCTTTTTCGCGCACAAAATTGCTGCTGGAGAAAGTTGGCCTCAAGGAGCATCCAAACACGCTGATCACCAACATCGGCACCGGCAAGCAGCAGTTGGTGGAGATCGCCAAGGCGCTCAACAAGAAGGTCAAGCTGCTCATTCTCGACGAGCCGACATCCTCGCTCAACGAGCATGATTCCAACGCGCTGCTTGAACTGCTGAAAGGTTTCAAGGCGCAGGGCATTTCCTCGATCCTGATAACCCACAAGCTGAACGAAGTGATGAAGGTCGCCGACCACATCACCGTCCTGCGCGACGGCAAGACTGTTGACCTTTTGGATGTCAAAACCGGCAAGGTCGATGAAGACCGGATCATCAAGGCGATGGTCGGGCGCGAATTGACAGATCGCTTCCCGCCGCGCGTGCCGCACATCGGCGAGCCGGTGCTCGAAGTCAAGGATTGGAACTGCTATCACCCGCTGCACGCTGACCGGCATGTCATCAAGAACGTGTCGCTCAACGTGCGCGCCGGCGAGGTTGTCGGCATTGCCGGCTTGATGGGATCGGGCCGCACCGAGCTTGCCATGTCGCTGTTTGGCCGCGCCTGGGGCCAGAAAATCAGCGGTGAAGTCAGAATTCATGGAAAGCCCGCCGATGTCTCGACCATTCCGAAGGCGATGAAGGCCGGCATGGCCTATGCGACCGAAGACCGCAAAACCTACGGCCTGGTCTTGATCGACCACATCAAGCACAATGTGACTCTCGCCAACCTTGGAGCCGTCGCCAACCGGACAGTCATTGACGAACTCAAGGAGCTTTCGGTTGCCAATAAATACCGCAAGGAATTGGCGATCCGCTCATCAGGCGTGTTCCAGACCACAGTCAATCTTTCCGGCGGCAACCAGCAAAAGGTCGTGCTGGCCAAATGGCTGTTTTCAGGGCCCGACATTCTCATCCTCGATGAGCCCACGCGCGGCATTGACGTCGGGGCTAAGTATGAAATCTACGGCATCATCAACGAGCTTGCGGCGCAAGGCAAAGCCGTCATCGTCATCTCGTCGGAAATGCCGGAATTGCTCGGCATCTCGGACCGCATTTACGTGATGAACGAAGGCAGATTTGTTGCCGAGATGCCGACACAAGACGCGACGCAGGAAAAGATCATGCGCGCCATCATGAAATCATGGGAAGACTGAGATGAGCCAGATATCCGCCGACACACCGGCCAAGCCTGACATGATGCGCTTTGTGAAAGCCAATATCCGTGACTATGCGCTGCTTCTGTCGCTTCTGGCCATCATGATCTTCTTCCAGTTCACCACCAACGGCACGCTGTTCAAGCCGGTGAACATGACCAATCTGATCCTGCAGAACAGCTACATCATCATCATGGCGCTGGGCATGCTGCTCATCATTGTCGCCGGGCATATCGATTTGTCAGTCGGCTCTGTTTCCGGCTTCATCGGCGCCGTCGCGGCCATACTCATGGTCAGCTACAAGGTTGATATCATCACGTCAGTGGCCATCTGTCTGGCGCTTGGCGGCGCCATCGGCGGCATTCAGGGGTATTTCACCGCCTATTACAAAATCCCGGCATTTATCGTCACCCTCGCGGGCATGCTGATCTTCAAAGGGTTGGCCCTGACAGTCCTTGGCGGCGCGTCGGTCGGTCCTTTTCCCAAGAATTTCCAGCTTCTGTCATCCGGTTTTGTGCCCGATATTTTCAATGGCTCGCTGGGCGGGCAGCCATTCAACATTCTGGCGCTGGTCATTGGCGCGGCAACAACGGCTCTCATCGTCTATTTCAACTTCAAAGAGCGCTCCAACCAGATGGAGCATGGGTTGGCCGAAGAGCCTGACGTGATCTTCTACGGCCGCAACGTGTTGATCGCCGTTGCCTTCCTTGGCTTCTCTTTTTTGATGGCGCGATACAAGGGCTTGCCGAACGTCTTGATTGTGATGTTCGCGCTGATTGCCCTGTTTGTATTTTTGACCACGAGCACCACATTCGGCCGCCGCATCTACGCGCTTGGCGGCAATGAGAAGGCGACCAAGCTTTCGGGTATCAACACCGAGCGGCTGACGTTTCTGACTTTCGTGATCATGGGCGCGCTGGCGGCGCTTGCCGGCCTTATCTTTGCGGCGCGCCTCAACGTTGCAACGCCGAAGGCCGGCCTCGGCTTTGAGCTGGACGTCATTGCCGCCTGCTTCATCGGCGGCGCGGCCACCACCGGCGGCGTCGGCAAGGTGATCGGCGCGGTTATCGGCGCGTTCATCATGGGCGTGATGAACAATGGCATGTCGATCATGGGCATCGGCATCGACTGGCAACAGGTGATCAAGGGCGTCGTTTTGATGCTCGCGGTGTTTCTCGATGTCTATTACAAGAACAAGGGGTAGTGCAGATATGGCGCACCCTTTTGACATTTTGCCCGCAGCTATGGCAAAGGCGCACGACAACACCTAAATAGCCGCACAGCGCGTTGCATCCACAGGATCGACAAGTTTGGGCGCTTTTGAGATTTGCGGGAATTCCGGTTGATGAAGGCAGACTTTTACGAGACCCTTGGCGTTTCCAAGTCCTCCGACGAGAAAGACCTGAAAGCTGCTTTCCGCAAGCTGGCCATGCAATATCATCCGGACCGCAATCCCGGTAATGATGCAGCCGAAGCCAAGTTCAAGGAACTGAACGAAGCCTATGAGACCCTGCGCGACCCGCAAAAACGCGCCGCCTATGACCGGTTCGGCCATGCAGCCTTTGAAAATGGCGGCGGCGGGCAGAGCGGCTTTGGCGGGGCTGGCGGTTTTGCCGATATTTTCGAGGATATTTTTGGCGAGATGATGGGCGGGCGCGGGCGCCGCTCTGCCAACGGGCGCGAACGCGGCGCGGACCTGCGCTTCAACATGGAAATCTCGCTGGAAGAGGCCTATGCGGGCAAGACAGCGCAAATCCGTGTGCCGACTGCCATCTCTTGCGATCAATGCTCAGGTTCCGGCGCAAAGCCTGGCACCCAGCCCACGACCTGCGGAACATGCGGCGGCGCAGGCCGTGTGCGCGCCAGCCAGGGTTTCTTCTCGGTCGAGCGGGCCTGCCCGACATGCAATGGCCGCGGCACGATCATCAAAGACCCTTGCACCAAATGTTCGGGCCACGGCAAGATCAACCAGGAACGCTCGCTCTCGGTCAACATTCCGGCCGGAATTGAAGATGGCACGCGCATCCGGCTCGCCGGTGAGGGCGAGGCTGGAACGCGCGGCGGGCCGGCGGGCGATCTCTACATCTTCATCTCGATCAAGCCGCACCAATTCTTTCAGCGCGACGGCGCCGATCTCTATTGCAAGGTGCCGGTCTCGATGACCACTGCCGCGCTCGGCGGCCAGTTTGAAGTCGCCACGCTTGATGGCACGCAAACACGCGTGAAAGTGCCTGAGGGCACGCAATACGGCAAACAGTTCCGCCTCAAAGGCAAGGGCATGCCTGTGCTGCGGCAATCGGCAATG
This sequence comes from Rhizobiaceae bacterium, assembly GCA_049696015.1. Classification (GTDB taxonomy): domain Bacteria; phylum Pseudomonadota; class Alphaproteobacteria; order Rhizobiales; family Rhizobiaceae; genus JANMEX01. The sequence goes on from JBAVTG010000195.1 coordinate 17,502, forward strand.
GGCGATCTTTATATCCAGATCGACATTGAAACACCGCAGAGCCTGACAACCCGGCAACGTGAGCTGCTGGAAGAATTCGAGAAAATTTCTTCAACCGAAAACAGTCCGGAATCGACCGGATTTTTCTCGCGGATGAAAGAGTTTTTTGACGGACTTGGCCAATAAGGCCCGACCCGAACCGGCAGCGCTTGAGGATAGAGCCAGATGTTTGAAACTCTCGCCCGCGGTCTGAAATCGAAGTTCTCCGAGGAATTGCGTTTCTTGCGCGGGGCGCGCAGCCAGCCCAAAACGGTTGGCGCAGTCTGGCCGACCGGACCGGTGATGGCGCGCAGCATGGCGCGTGTCGTCAATCCGGATGCTGACTTGCCGGTGCTTGAGCTTGGCCCGGGAACCGGCACCATAACCAAGGCGATCCTCAATACGGGTGTGCGCCCCGAAAAACTGCATGTTGTCGAGTATTCCAGCGAGTTTGCCCGGGAACTGCGGTTGCGCTTTCCGCATTGCCATGTGCACGAGGGCGATGCATTCAATCTGGACGAGGCGCTGGGCGATGATCGATTGCAGAAATTCGATTGCGCGGTTTCCGCTTTGCCCCTGCTCAATTTTCCTGCGCACATGCGATCCCATTTGATCAACGACACGCTCGCCAGGCTTGCTCCAGGGCGGCCCCTCATTCAGTTCAGCTATGGTCCGGCCGCACCCGTTCCGGCAATGCCCGGTCATTTCACCGTTGCGCACCATGATTTCATCTTGCGCAACATTCCGCCCGCCCGGGTCTGGATTTATACGGCGACAGCCTGAATCCGCCAAAGCCGTGAACGATGTCTGACCTGCAGAAACGCGGCCCGCATTGCGGTCGCAGCGCCTGTGTTTTTGGACATGATTGCGACATTTATCAGTCATATAGCGACAAAGCTGTGGACGGTCGGTTGATCCCGGCATTGCATTGTTGAGCATACAACTGCCAACGGCCTAAATGACTTCAAGTTGCAATGTGAGTGCGCGCCTTGATTGATCTGATCAAAACAAAAGTTGCCAACAAACTTGGAAGCGAGCTGCGGTTTTTCAAAGGCTGGCTTGAACGGCCAAGAACGGTCGGCACGCCGTTCCCGACAAGCAGCCATACCGGAAAGGCGATGGCGAGTGTCATTGATCTTGCCTCCGGCTTGCCGGTGCTGGAGGTCGGTCCGGGCACCGGCGTGGTGACGCGGGCCATTCTCAATCGCGGCCTGGATCCGGCCAAGCTTGTGGCCGTCGAATTTGCTCCCGAGTTTTCAAGCGGGCTCAAGCATGATTTTCCAGGTATTTGCGTTTTGACCGGCAGCGCGTTTGATCTGGACAGTGTGCTTGGGGACATGACAATTCCCCTGTTTGATTGCGTCATCTCAGGGATACCTCTGTTGAACTTCGACCTGGCGAGCCGGTTGGCCTATGTCGAAGATATGCTGGACCGCATCCCGGCCGGCCGGCCCGTCATTCAGGTCACATACGGGCCAAGATCACCGGTGCCGCCGGGCTCCGGGTCCTTCCTCGTTCAGCGTGCGGATTTCATTTTGCGCAACGTCCCGCCGGCGCACCTGTGGACATACACTCGGATGCCAAGCTAGGGTCCTGACCCTAGGTACAAGTCTGATCATCCGGATATCCGCATGCCCCCACGCATTCTCGTCTTTAACGGCTCGACCCGCAGCGGCGCTTTCAGCGGCAAAGTGGCAGACGCAGCCCTTGCCGAACTTGCCCGTCAGGGCGCTGAAGCAACGCGCATTGCCCTTTCCGATTATCCGCTGCCGATCATGGACGAGGATCTGGAAGCCGAGAAAGGCATCCCGGAAAATGCCTATAGGCTGGCGAGATTGATGGCGGCTCATGACGGTTTTTTTATCGCGACGCCTGAGTATAATGGCTCGATCCCGCCGCTGTTGAAGAACGTGATCGACTGGGTCAGCCGGATCTCGCGCGATGGCGAAAGGCCTTTGCGGCCCTATGCGGCAAAGGCGGTCGCGCTTGCATCCTCTTCGAACGGCACATTCGCCGGAATTCGAGCCATCAATCATCTGCGGGCCGTTCTGGCGCACATCGGACTTCAGGTGGTTTCCGAGCAATGTTCGGTTCCAATGGCGCAAGATGCGTTTGACGCGATGGACCATTTCCGCGACGAGCGCGTGCAAAAGCACATGGAAAAAGCCGTGCGGGCGCTAATTGAGCAGGCTTCTTTTTATGCTGGCAAGAGGCTCTGAGCGATGAATATTATGACTGCGCGGGACCGGATGATCATCGCCCTTGACGTGCCGACAGTGGCAGAGGCGCGGGCTATCATTGCAGAGCTTGGCGACCACGCCACATTTTACAAAATCGGCTATCAGCTGGCCTTTGCCGGCGGCCTTGACCTTGCCCGTTCGCTGACTGGTGAAGGGCGCAAGGTTTTCCTCGATATGAAACTGCTGGATATCGACAACACGATTGAAAAGGCAGTCGAAAATGTTGCGAAGATGGGTGTGGCGATGTTGACGCTGCACGCCTATCCCAAAGCCATGCGTGCGGCTGTGTCGGCTGCACAGGGATCTGGCCTGACGCTGCTCGGCGTTACGGTTCTGACATCGATGGATGACGCCGACCTGACTGAGGCCGGTTACGCCATGACTGCACGCGAGCTCGTTTTGCGCCGGGCGGCGCAGGCGAGGGACGCAGGCATGGGCGGGCTGGTGTGTTCGGCGCAAGAAGCGCTTGAAGTGCGCGCACTGGTTGGACCCGGCATGGCCATTGTCACTCCCGGCATCCGGCCAAAAGGTTCGGACAAGGGCGACCAGAAGCGGGTGATGACGCCGGCAGAAGCCATCCGCGCCGGCGCCAGCCATCTTGTCGTCGGCAGACCGGTAACCGGCGCTGCAGACAGGGCCGCGGCTGCAACTGCGATCATTCATGAAATTGCCGAAGCATCAGCCTGAAGGAGGCCGATATGCCAAAAGGATACTGGATTGCCCGCGTCGACATCCGCGATGCCGAGCGCTATCCGCAATATGTTGCGGCGGCAAAGCCGGCGTTTGAGAAATATGGCGCGAAGTTTCTCGCCCGCGGCGGCGCTTTCGAGAAGCTGGAGGGCCAGGTTCGCGCCCGAAACGTTGTCATCGAGTTCCCGTCGCTGCAGGCCGCCGTGGATTGCTACCATTCGCCTGAGTACCAGATCGCTGCCGCAATCCGTCAGCAAGCGGCTGATGCCGAGATGGTTGTGGTCGAAGGCGTCGCCGACTGAGGGCCGTTTGCACTGCAGCAAAAGCCAAGCGATTGACCTAACGGCATGATTCGAAGGTCCAGTGTCCTCGTTGTTGCAATGCAATAGAATCATGTTAGCGTCATCGTCCTGTCACATGGCTGGCAGCAGCAAAAGACGGAGACGATCCGCAATGTATTATCAATTCTATGAATTGAATCATGCAGCCATGCAGCCGATGCGCGCGCTTGCCGATGCCACACGCCTGTTTTACTCCAATCCGCTCAATCCTTGGTCGCAAACCTTGTCCGGCCGGTCGGTGGCGGCGATGGCCGAACTGTTCGAAAGGCTGACGCGCCGCTACGGCAAGCCGGCGTTTGATCTGCCGGCAACGACGGTTCTGGGCAAAACCGTCAATGTGCATGAGGAGATCGTCTGGCGCCGGCCATTTTGCAATTTGCTGCATTTCGACCGGCAAATCGCCATTCCCGCAGGCCAGGACCCGAAAATCCTGATCGTTGCGCCGATGTCCGGCCATTATGCGACGCTTTTGCGCGGCACGGTCGAAGCGATGCTGCCGCACGGCGATGTCTACATCACCGACTGGATTGATGCGCGCACCGTTGCGCTGACTGATGGCGGCTTCGATCTGGATGACTACATCGACTATATCATCGACATGCTGCATTATTTGGGCCCGGACACACATGTGATTGCCGTGTGCCAACCGTCCGTGCCAGTGCTGGCCGCCGTTTCGCTGATGGAAGCGCGGGGCGATGCCCTCGCGCCGGCCTCCATGACGCTGATGGGCGGGCCGATCGACACGCGCATCAATCCGACTGCGGTCAACGGCATGGCCGTTGACAAGGACATCAAATGGTTTGAGCGCAATGTGGTGATGCCGGTGCCGTTCCCGCATGCCGGCTTCATGCGCCCGGTCTATCCCGGCTTCCTGCAGCTTGGCGGGTTTGTCAGCATGAATCTGGACAGGCACATCGACGCCCACAAGGAATTCTTCTCGCACATGGTCAAGGGCGACGGCGATTCGGCTGAAAAGCACCGGGAATTCTATGACGAATACATGGCTGTCATGGATTTGACGTCAGAGTTTTATCTGCAGACCGTCGAAACCGTGTTCATCCGCCATGCCCTGCCGAAAGGCGAGATGATGCACCGCAATGAGATTGTGGACCCGTCCAGGATCAAAAACACCGCGCTTTTGACAGTTGAAGGCGAAAATGATGACATTTCCGGCGTTGGCCAGACTGAGGCGGCGCAAACGCTCTGCACCGGCTTGGCGGCTTCCATGCGCCGGCATCATGTGCAGCCAAAAGTTGGCCATTACGGCGTGTTCAACGGCTCGCGGTTCCGCGGTGAAATTGCGCCGATGATCGTCAATTTCATGAATGCGCACAGGCGCGCTCCGGCGATGGACACCAAGAGCAATGTCCGGCGGCTTGTGCGCTGAACCCATCAACTGCACACGAATTTTCAGCGGGCCCGTTGCGGGCCCGTTGCTTTTTGCGCCTCCCGCGAGCGGTAACCATAGTTCCAGTTCAAAGGCCCGTTGCAATTGACTCCTGGCTGCCCAGTCCATTAACACTTTGTTAAGGATGAGTGGAGTTGGCGTATGCGTGGAGTTATGTTCGGGACGGCGCTGGCTGCGTTTGCGCTCGCGTGCGGGGGAGCTGCGGCTTCCTCGTCCATGCAGACCGGCGGGCTGACATCCCAGCCGATTGGCCACTTTGAGTTTTGCAAGGTCATGACACCGGAATGCCGGATCAAATCGATCGGCGTGCCGCCATTGATCGGCGGACAGCGGACGATGGCGCTGATTGAAAGCGTCAATGTGCAGGTCAACCATGCGATCCAGCCGCAGACGGATCTGGACATTTACGGCAAGGACGAGGTCTGGGCCTACCCAAAGGGCACGGGCGACTGCGAAGACTATGTGTTGCTCAAGCGCAAGATCCTGATCAACCGCGGCATTTCGCCGGCAAATCTGTTGATCACAGTTGTGCGCAAACAGGATGGCGAAGGCCATGCGGTTCTGACGGTGCGCACCCGCAAGGGCGATTTCATTCTCGACAATCTCGAAGATGAAATGCTGCCATGGGAAGCTACCGGCTACAAATATCTCAAGCGGCAATCCTCTGAGCATACCGGCCATTGGGTCACGATTGAATTGCCCAAGGACATTCTGGTTGGTTCAGTCAGCCGCTGAACTGTCTTTCCTCACGCAGCAGCCAACAGCCTGTCCGACGGCACGCGATACGAGATCGCCTCGGCCAGGTGGATGCGCCCGACTTTCTCTTCTCCATCCAGATCCGCAAGCGTGCGCGCGACCTTGAGAATGCGGTGATAGGCGCGGGCTGACAATTTCAAATGCTCGCTGGCGTCCGATAACAGTTTCATCCCGGCAGCATCGGGCTCGGCGACGGCTTCGATCATCGAGGGTGAGCATTGGGCATTGGTCGACAGCATGTTGAGGCCCGCTGCCGTGAACCGCTGGCGCTGCAGCAATCGGGCAGCATGGACACGGGCGGCAACCTGCGCGCTGGTCTCGGGCTTGTGTGGACGGATGAGGTCCGCTGGCGTGACGGCGGGCACATCAACGCGCAGGTCGATGCGGTCCATCATCGGGCCGGAGATGCGGGCCTGATAATCGGACTGGCAGCGCGGACCACGCAGGCACGTATGGCCCGGCTCGCCTGCCCTGCCGCAGCGGCACGGGTTCATCGCTGCAATCAGCTGGAAACGCGCCGGATATGTGATGCGGTGGTTGACCCTTGCGATCATGCAGTCGCCGGTTTCCATCGGCTGGCGCAGCGAATCCAGCACTTGCGGGTTAAATTCCGGGAACTCATCCAGAAACAAGACGCCGTGATGGGCGAGCGAGACTTCGCCCGGGCGGGCGCGCATGCCGCCGCCAACCATGGCGGCCATGGAAGCAGAATGATGCGGCGCACGGAACGGCCGCCGGTCAGACAGTTTGCCTTCCGCCAATTCACCGCCGATTGACGCGATCATTGACACTTCGAGCAATTCGCGCGGCTCCAGCGGCGGCAGGATTGACGGCAGCCGCGCGGCGAGCATCGACTTGCCGGACCCGGGAGGACCGACCATCAGCAGATTGTGGCCGCCGGCCGCCGCCACTTCCAGCGCCCGCTTGGCGGTTTCCTGACCCTTGATTTCGGCAAGGTCTGGAAAGCCGGTTGTCGGCGCTTGCAATGCAGGCTGAGGACGCGAGAGAACTTGCGTTCCGCGAAAGTGATTGGCCATGGCAATCAGACTTCGCGGCGCAAGGATGTCGATGGTTTCGCCCGCCCAAGCCGCCTCGGGACCACAGGCATGCGGACAGATCAGCCCTTTGCCCAACGCATTGGCGCCAATGGCAGCGGGCAGACAGCCGGCAACCGGGGCAATCGTGCCATCGAGCGACAATTCGCCGACCACGACATAGGCGCTCAGCGCATCGCCTGGAATGGCGCCAAGAGCGGCCATCAGGCCCAGCGCAATGGCAAGGTCATAATGGCTGCCCTCTTTGGGAAGATCCGCCGGGGCCAGATTGATCGTGACCTTCTTGGCGGGCATCGACAGACCGGATGCATGCAGCGCCGCCTGCACCCGCTCGCGGCTTTCCGCGACTGCCTTGTCCGCCAGACCGACAATCTGCATGCCGGTCTTGCCCGGCGCGACCATCACCTGCACATCGACCGGCACGGCTTCTATACCCTGAAATGCAACCGTACTTACCCGCGCGACCATCTGCCTGCTCCCGGCCTTTCAACCGAACTGGTTGAAAACACCAAAATCCACCCGTATAGGATGAGATAAGCACAGGCTGAAAAGCATTTCAAGAACAAAAGTGGAACGAATTGCAACCCTGCGCATTGAACGGGTTGCGCGCGGTGGTGAAAGCGGAACAGATGTTCTTATCAGTTGCTGTGTTCAGCGCTTGGCCTCGACACAATCCCAGAACAGGGCGGCTATATCAGCGCCGCCGAAGCGTTTGACTTCGCGCACGCCGGTTGGCGAAGTGACGTTGATTTCTGTGAGGTAATCGCCAATCACATCGATGCCGACCAGAATGAAGCCGCGCTTCTTGAGTTCAGGGCCGATGCGCTCGCAGATTCCGCGGTCGCGTTTGGTCAGGTCCGACTGCTGCGCCTGGCCGCCGGCGTGCATGTTGGAGCGGGCGTCATGCTCGGCCGGAACACGGTTGATCGCGCCGACCGGCTCGCCATCGATGAGGATGATGCGCTTGTCGCCCTTGCGCACGGCGGGCAGATATTGCTGGGCGATGATCTGCTCACGTGACAGGCCGGCGAACATTTCCAAAAGCGATGACAGGTTGCGGTCATCTTCGCGCAGGTGAAACACGCCCGCGCCGCCATTGCCGTAGAGCGGCTTCAAGATGATGTCGCCATGGGCGCGGCGGAAGGCTTTGATCTCTTCCGCATCCTTGGTGATCAGCGTTGCCGGCATCAGGTCCGGAAACTCGGTGACAAAGATCTTTTCCGGACAGTTGCGCACATGGAAGGGATCGTTGACCACCAATGTCTTGGGGTGGATGCGCTCGAGCATGTGGGTGGTGGTAATGTAATTCATGTCGAAGGGCGGATCCTGGCGCAGCAACACCACATCCATCTCGCCCATGTCGGTGCGGACCGGTTCGCCAAGGTCGAAGTGGTTGCCCTTCTCGTCGCGCACGACCATTGCTTCCAGCGCGGCAAACACCTTGCCGCCCGCGAGCGCCAGCCGGTCCGGCGTATAATGGTAAAGGTGATGCCCGCGCCGCTGCGCCTCTAGCGACAGGGCAAAGGACGTATCGCCAGTAATGTTGACTGTGCGGACATGGTCCATCTGGACCGCAACTTTGAGGCTCATGCGCATGTTCCGGTGTTTGTCTGTGCGGGCGACCATGATCGGGATAGGGGCGGATTGCAAGGCATGCGGATAGATCCCGATCCGGCTTTGCCCGTTGGCGCGCAATCAAGCGGAAGGTCAAAGACCGCCCCGCCTCCAAGCCTGCCGCCCATTCAAGCCTTGGTCACCCGCCGCAAAGTCAGGTTGATGCGCCCGCCATTTTTGAGAAGGGTGGAAGTGGCGGGGTAGATGCGGTCGACGCCGTGAAAGGCCAGACGGCTTTCGCCGCCAATGAGAACGATATCGCCGCTTTCCAGCCGGAATGACACCGTCCGCTCTTCGCGCCGGTTGCCGCCGACGCGGAACAGGCAGGCATCGCCGAGCGATACGGACAGAACCGGCGCGGACAGGTCCTGTTCGTCGCGGTCCTGGTGCAGTCCCATTTTGGCGGTTTCGCTGTAGAAATTGATGAGGCAGGCCTCCGGCTCAAGCGGACAGGCTGCATATGTGCGCCACAGGTCAAGCACGCTCGGCGGCATCGGCGGCCATGGCTTGCCGGTCACCGGGTGGCACGCCTGGTAGCGGTAGCCCTGTTCCTTGTCGGTGACCCAGCCGAGCGAACCGCAATTGGTCATGCGCACGGACATTTCCTTGCCGGTTTTCGGCATGGCGGGCGTGAACAAAGGCGCGGCGCCAACAATTGTGCGGATATCTTCCACCAGCGCCTGCTGCGCCTCGCGGGGCAGCGCACCGGGAATATGGCGGATGCCTTTGGGCAAAACCAGCATCAGTGGCGCGCCACCTGACCAGCCTCCCAGCCGAGGATGGCGCGTTTGCGCGTCAGGCCCCAGTGATAGCCGGTGAGTGCGCCGGTCGAGCCGACGGCGCGGTGGCAGGGCACGACGAACGACAGCGGGTTTGCCCCGACGGCGGCGCCGACGGCGCGTGACGCCTTGTCCCGGCCGATATCGCGGGCCAGATCGCCATAGCGGCAAGCCGCGCCCATCGGCACTTTCAAAAGCGCCTCCCAGACCTCGACCTGAAAGTCAGTGCCGATCATGACAATGCGCAGCGGCTCATCGGCCCGCCAGCGCGCCGGATTGAAGACGCGGTTCACATAAG
>JBAVTG010000196.1:0-3902 GCA_049696015.1 Rhizobiaceae bacterium
GCCTACTTCGTCTCGCGGAAGGCGCTCCGCCAGACTTCATCGTGTATTATATTGGCCACTTTAGCCCGGCCATCTTCGGGCTTCCTTCAGGTGAAGGCGTCGGCCATCGAGTCTTTCTTCTGCTTGATGAAGGCAGTCAGCGCCTCGTCAATTGCAGGGTCGATCGCGGGGGCTTCATAGCTTTCGAGCAATTTGCGCACCAGCGTGTTGGCGCGCTGCTCAATTCGCTGTTCGCCTTCGGCAAGCCACTGTTCATAGGAATTATTGTCGGTGATCGGCGAGGCATAAAACGCCGTCTGGAAATTCTCCAAAGTATGGGCGCAACCAAGATAATGGCTGCCCGGGCCAACTTCGCGGATGGCCGACATCGCCTGGCCGTTTTCCGAAAGATCCACACCAGCGGCAAATTTCTGCTGCATGCCAAGCTGGTCAATGTCCATCATGAATTTCTCGTAGGAAGACACCAGCCCGCCCTCAAGCCATCCGGCCGCATGCAGCACGAAGTTTGTGCCAGCCAAAATTGTCGAGTTCAGCGTGTTGGCGCTTTCGTAGGCGGCCTGCGCATCGGGAACCTTGGAACCGCAGAGTGAGCCGCCGGTACGGAACGGCAGGCCAAGCCGCCGCGCCAGCTGCGCCGCGCCATACGAAACCAGCGCCGGTTCGGGCGTGCCGAATGTCGGCGCGCCGGACTGCATCGAAATCGAGGCAGCAAATGTGCCCATCAGCACCGGCGCGCCCTTGCGGCAGAGCTGGGTGAAGGCAGCGCCGGACAGAACTTCGGCAAGAACTTGCGTCAGCGTCCCTGCCACTGTCACCGGCGACATGGCGCCAGCCAGAATGAACGGCGTGACGATACAGGCCTGATTGGCGCGGGCATAGACTTTCAGCGCGCCCAACATCGTTTCGTCAAACACCATCGGCGAATTGGCGTTGATCAAATTGATCACCACTGCGTTTTTGTCGACAAACTCCTTGCCGAACAGGATGCGGCACATTTCAACCGTGTCTTCCGCCCGCTCTGGCGCGGTGACCGAACCCATGAACGGCTTGTCGGAATATTTGATGTGCGAATAGACCATGTCGAGATGGCGTTTGTTGACCGGCACATCGACCGGCTCGCACACCGTGCCGCCGGAGTGATGGATCGACGGCGCAAGGTAGGCGAGCTTCACGAAATTGCGGAAGTCTTCAATCGTCGCATAGCGGCGCACGCCGTCAAGGTCGCGGACGAAGGGCGGGCCATAGACCGGCGCAAACACCGTCGCATTGCCGCCGATCTGCACATTGCGCTCCGGATTGCGCGCATGCTGGGTGAACACGGACGGCGCGGTCTTCAGAAGCTCGCGGCAAAGCCCCTTGGGGAAATGCACGCGCTCGCCTTTGACATCAGCCCCCGCATCTTTCCACATCGCCAAAGCTTCAGCGTCGTCGCGGAAAATGATTCCGGTTTCTTCCAGAACAATGTCTGTGTTGTTCTCGATGATCGACAGGCCTTCCTCGTCCAACACCTCATAGACAGCGATCTTGCGCTGAATGTAGGGAAGCTGTGGCCCAAGCCCGGCTCCGGAACGCGCCGCGCGGCGTGTTGCTGCTCCGCCGGAATTGCGCGCACCACGCCGGCCGCCTGCCGCCGGGACTTCGGTTTCCATCGTCAGATCATCGTTCATGTGGTCGAACCTTTGAATACCTGCACGGCAGGACACTCGCCTGCTTGTTGCGCCATTCTAGTTGCAGCGCAATGGACCACAAGCCCATGAACGCCCCGGCATGGCGTGATGGCGACAAGTTATAGGTTGGCCGCACAACACCATCTTGTGCAAACCATCGCAAAACTGTATATACCACGTCATACAAAGGAGATGGTAATGCCAGAGGCTAAGCCCACGGGCCAGAACCCGCAGAAAACCATAAAATCTGCTGCCAGTGTTGTCCTTCGGCCCCCGAAAACAAGCAAGGACAGTGCCAAGCGGGCAATCATGAAGTCGATGCGGATCGATACTCAGACGTGCAACGTGATTGAGCGCGCCGCCGCAATTACAGGCGACAGCTTTACGCATTTTGTAATTCAGGCAGCTTTGGCCAAGGCACACAATGCGTTGATTGACGAAGCCTTTTTCCCGATTTCGCAGGAAGCATATGACCAGCTGGGCGATATGCTGCAAAACCCGCCTGAACTGTCCGAACGCATGAAGGCGGATATTCAGAAACGCCGGGCGGAAAGAGCTGCTCACAGTAAGGCTGGCCGGGCAGCTTGAATGACAGTCGTTCCGCTATCGGCCCGGCATCCAATCAGAAACTTCATTTGCTCCAATGACACCATGAACCAGTGGTTCTGGGATATCGCACTGACTTACCAATCAATTGGCGCTGCACGCACCTATGTGGCACTCGATGATGATGGCAAAATCATGGGGTTTTACAGCCTCTGCAACGCTGCGTTTGACCGCGCAGAAGCGCCAGGACGGCGACATGGGCTTCCTGCGATGATTCCTGCAATCTTGCTGGCCCGGCTGGCAGTGGATGAGCAATTCGAGCGCCAAGGCGTCGGGTTCGCGCTTGTGGCAGATGCGATGCTGACCGCCGAGGAACAAGCCCGCCATTCTGCTTGCATGTTTCTGACCGTCGACCCGATTGATGAAGGCGCAAGGGCATTCTATGCAAAAGCTGGCTTCATCAGTTTGCGCGGCGCCAGCGTCATGGCGCGACCGGTCAAAGTCCCAGTATGAATCCTGCCTTGTGGTTTGAGTGTTGCACTATCCATATGAGGACATCGGGACCGTGTATGCGCCCCGGCATGGCGTGATGGCGACAGGCCAGATGGCGCAGTCGTCGTTTTCTCTGGAGCTGAAGTCGTATTCAGGCAGTGTCTTTTGTTTTAACCAACAGATAGTTATACGGGTTCGAACCAGCAATCGCATGCAAGGACGCTTCCATGGCCGACGATGAGATCATCCTTTCCGAACTTTCAGACGACGAACTTGTGCAGCAGATGCACGATGACCTGTATGACGGGCTGAAAGCGGAAATCGAAGAAGGCACCAACATCCTGCTCGAACGCGGCTGGGTGCCCTATGATGTGCTGACGCAGGCTCTGGTCGAGGGCATGCGCATCGTCGGCGAGGATTTCCGCGACGGCATCCTGTTTGTGCCGGAAGTGCTGTTGTCAGCCAACGCGATGAAGGCCGGCATGTTCATCCTGCGCCCGCTGCTCGCCGCCACCGGCGCGCCCAAGCAGGGCAAGATGGTCATTGGCACGGTCAAGGGCGACATTCACGACATCGGCAAGAACCTCGTCGGTATGATGATGGAAGGCGCAGGCTTTGATGTCATCGACCTTGGCATCAACAATCCGGTCGAAAACTACTTGAACGCTCTGGAAGAGCACAAACCCGACATTCTGGGCATGTCAGCGCTGCTGACGACGACGATGCCTTATATGAAGGTCGTGATCGACACGATGAAGGAAAAAGGCATCCGCGACGATTACGTTGTGCTTGTGGGCGGCGCGCCGCTGAATGAAGAGTTCGGCAAGGCTGTCGGCGCCGATGCCTATTGCCGCGATGCGGCTGTGGCAGTCGAAACCGCCAAGGAGTTCGTCAAGCGCCGGCACAACGCACGGGCCTGAGCGTTTTGCAATGAAATCACTGACGCCCGGACTAAATTCCGGGCGTTGTCATTTGGATATTCAGTTCACCGAATCTTCAACAGCATTGGCCGTATCCTTGACGTCGGTGGCCACGCCGCGCACCGTGTTGGCGCAGGATGCCGCCAAGAGGGCGCAAATGAGTGCTACCGCAGTAAAAAATTGGCTATTCTTCATGGGAAGTCCCTCGGTTGGAATTACGAATGGCACTGAGCGCAGATGATTCGGGCGAAATTGCTGCAAGTAACGCCGGCAAAGT
>JBAVTG010000197.1:0-4808 GCA_049696015.1 Rhizobiaceae bacterium
TCGCTGGCGAGCAGTCATCGCGCAATTGGGGCTGGATACGCCAGCAGGGCCGCGATCCGGCTGAATTGCCGATCATGATCGAAGCGAACCGGATATGGCAATCGCTTGCCAAAGAATGCGGCGAAGACCTCGGCTTTCGGCAAACCGGCGTGCTTTATCTGGCAAACTCCGACAAGGACATGGCCGGGTTCGAAGGCTGGATTCGGCATGCCAAAACGTATCAGCTTGATACCAAGCTCATCTCCCGCGCCGAAGTTGACGCCATGTTGCCTGGTGCGGCAGCCGATTGGAAAGGCGGTCTATGGACAGCCTCGGACGGCCGCGCCGAGCCTTGGGTTGCCGTGCCTGCCCTTGCCCGAGCGCTTGTGCGGATGGGCATAACCATTGTTGAAGACTGCGCCGTGCGCGCACTCGATATGCAAGCCGGAAAACTCTGCGGCGTTTTCACCGAAAAAGGACGCATCGCCTGCGACCGGGCTGTTCTCGCTGGCGGGGCATGGTCGTCGTTGTTTCTGCGCAATCTCGGCGTCGAAATCCCGCAACTGTCTGTACGGGCAACGGTTGCTGCAACCGCGCCCATGCCTGAGTTCTTTTCCGGTCAGGCGGTTGACCGGCGCTTTGCCTTCCGCCGCCGCGCCGATGGCGGATACTCATTGGCGCTCGGTGATTTCCACGAACTGTTCATTGGCCCGGACGCATTCCGCCGGCTGCCCAAATATCTCCCCCAGCTCAAGGCCGATCCGTTTGGCGCCAGCTTCAGAATGATGGCGCCGCGCGACTATCCTGATAGCTGGATCACCAGGCGCCGCTGGTCGGCCGACGAGCAATCGCCGTTCGAGCGCATGCGGGTTTTGGATCCGGAGCCAAACCTGCGGGCGGTGGCAAAGATGCAGGACCATTTTGCGGACGCTTTCCCTGCTGTTGGCCGTCCAAAAATCAAGACCGCATGGGCGGGCATGATCGATTCCATGCCAGATGTTGTGCCGCTTATCGACCACGCGCCAACCCTCAAAGGCCTCGTCATTGCCACCGGCATGAGCGGCCATGGCTTCGGCATTGGTCCGGGCGTTGGCCGCGTTGTCGCCGATTTGGTGATGGGCAAATCGCCAGTCCATGACCTGACCCGCTTCCGCTTTTCCCGCTTTTCCGACGGGTCCAATATCGAACTTGGACCGAGCCTATGACAGCACCGCCCCGCACTTGCCAACTTTCAAATTCTGGAACAGCATAAGCCATGACCCGCGTCGTCTTTACCGCCAACCTGATGCGCCATGTTGATTGCCCGCCAGTCGATGTGGAAGGCAAAACCGTGCGTGAAGTTCTGTCCAAAATCTTTGCCGAAAACCCGCGGCTCAAATCATATGTTGTTGACGAGCAGTTCAGCCTTCGCCGCCACATGGGCATTATTATCGACGGCGAAATTGTCTTGGATCGTAAAGGCTTGAGCGATCCGGTTGAATCATCCAGCGAAGTCTATGTGCTTCAGGCGCTGTCAGGCGGCTGATTGAATTCAGGGAGAATTTTCATGAGCGACCGCATGTTGATCTCGACCCGCAAAGGGCTTTTCACCGCCGCGCGCGGGAATTCCGGCTGGGCTGTTTCGAACGTCGATTTCCTTGGCGACAACGTCACATTGGCCCTGCACGATCCTCGCTCCGGCTACTCCTACGCGGCGCTGGATCACGGCCATTTCGGCGTAAAACTGCACCGCGACAAAGGCGACGGCTGGCATGAAATTGCTGCGCCCGCTTACCCTGAAAAGCCTGACGATGTGGCCTCGAAAGATGGCTGGGGCAAAGACCTGCCGTGGGTGACAGTGCTGCTCTGGGCGTTGGAAACCGGCGGTCCCGATGAGCCCGGCGTCATCTGGTGCGGCACTATTCCGGGCGGTCTGTTCAAGTCGGAAGATCATGGCGACAGCTGGGTTTTGAACCGCCCGTTGTGGGATGAACCCAAGCGCCAACTCTGGTTCGGTGGCGGCCGCGAGCTTCCAGGTATCCATTCGATTAACGTCGATCCGCGCTCGTCCAAGACCATTCGCCTTGGCGTGTCCTGCGGCGGCGTGTGGCAGACCGATGATGGCGGCAAGACATGGGCCTGCCGCGCTGACGGCATGCGCGCCGATTTCCTGCCGCCCGAACAGGCAAGTGAACCCTACCAGCAGGATCCGCATTTTTTGGTCCAGTCTCCGTCTGATCCGGACAGGCTTTGGGTGCAGCATCACAATGGCATTTTCATCTCCAGCGACGGTTCGAAAAGCTGGAGCGAAATCCATGCTGAGCCATCCTCGTTCGGGTTTGCCGTGGCAGTGCATCCGCGCGAACCCGATACCGCATGGTTCGTGCCTGGCATCAAGGATGAGTTGCGCATTCCGGTCGATGGCAAGCTGATCGTCACCCGTACCCGCGACGGCGGCAAAACCTTTGACAGTCTGAGCAATGGCCTGCCGCAAAGCCACGCCTATGATCTTGCGCTGCGCCATGCGCTGTCCATAGACAAAACCGGTGACCGGCTGGCATTCGGAACGACGACCGGCAATGTCTATGTCACCGAAGATCAGGGCGATCATTGGTCAAGCATCAGCAACTCGTTACCTCCGGTCTATGCAGTCAGGTTTGTGTGAGGCGCCTGATTGCCTCGACAATAGCTTGAAAGCCCGCCTTCGCCGGTTCGGAAACATGACGGGCACGCATGTAGGAATGAGCCAAAGCTGGTTCCTTGCGGATTTCTGACCTTCCGCCCGCAGCCAGAAGCCTCGCGTGAAAATTCACGCCATCGTCATAAAGCGGATCATGCGCAGCGACCGTGATGAAAGCCGGCGGCAGGTTGGCGAGGTTTTCGGCAAGCAGCGGCACGGCAAATGGGTCGTTCCAGTTCGGATTACGCCTTGGTCCTAAAAAGGATTCAAGAAAAAAGATCATCTCCTCGCGCGTCAGGCAAGGCGCGTTGGCGTTGCGCAGATAGGATGGTGTGTTCACATCATTGCCCAGCACCGGATAGATCAACACCATGCCGTTGAGCGCAGGCATGCCCTGATCGCGCAACCAAAGGGACAATCCGACCGTCATTTGCCCGCCCGCGCTGTCGCCGCCGCCGATGATGTTCGACGGATCCATTCCAATCTCGCGACCATGTTCGCGCAGCCATGACAAGACTGCGAGCGAATCCTCCAATTGCGCCGGATGTGGATGCTCGGGCGCAAGTCGATAGTCAACCAACACCACGACACAATCGGCTCCCGCCGCCATCTCCGCGCACATGTCGCCATGTGTATCCGGCCCGCCGAGAACCCAGCCGCCACCATGAAAATAGATCAGGCCAGGTTTCAGCCCCGCCCCTTGCGGGCGGAAAATCTGGCACGGCACGCCGTTTAACACTTTGTCCTCGACCGCAGCGCCGTCTGGCATCGGCGCGCGGAACATGCGGCAAACGCCATTCCATGCCGAGCGCTGCACATCGAGCGGCCAAGACGCAGCTTCCGGCGGTGACTGTGCAGACAGCGCTTCGTAGAATTTCAGCATGCCGGGGTCGACAGGCAGAATCTCGTCCATTAAATCACCGCCCGGACAATTTCAGGAACACGTCAGGATAGCGTTCGCCCTGAATCTTGACAGCCTGCGAAGCCGCCTCGATTTGCAGCAAATCTTCAGCACTCAGATCAAGCGAAGCGCCACCGAGATTCTCCTCCAGCCGTTCCAGCCGCCGGGTGCCCGGGATCGGCACAATCCACGGCTTTCTGGCCAGAAGCCAGGCAAGGGCAATCTGCGCCGGTGTTGCACCGATCTGTGCGGAAATTGCTTTCAACAGATCGACCAGCGCCATGTTGGCCTTACGTGCTTCGGCTTCAAAACGCGGCACCTTGTTGCGGAAGTCCGAAGCATCGAATTGCGTATCGATGCCGATCTTGCCCGTAAGGAACCCGCGCCCGAGCGGGCTGAAGGGCACAAAGCCGATACCAAGCTCTTCCAGCAAAGGCAGGATCTCCGCCTCCGGATCGCGCGTCCACAGCGAGTATTCACTTTGCAGAGCAGTCACCGGCAAGACCGCATGGGCGCGTCGGATGGAATCCGCACCGGCTTCCGACATGCCGAAATATTTGGCTTTGCCTTCGCCAATCAGATCGCGGACGGTTCCAGCCACATCTTCCATCGGCACATCAGGATCAACCCGGTGCTGATAAAGAAGGTCAATGCAATCCACGCGCAAGCGCCGCAAACTGCCTTCGACGGCCTTGCGGATTTGTTCAGGCCGGCTGTTGAGCCCGCCAGAACTGATACCCGTCGTCTGGTCAATGTCCCAGCCAAACTTCGTCGCAATGACGACTTTGTCGCGGAACGGCTGCAGCGCCTCGCCAACCACATCCTCGTTCTTCCACGGTCCATAGACCTCTGCAGTATCGAAAAATGTGACGCCGAGCGCGACTGCGCCGCGCAGGAAATCAATCATCTCGTTGCGGTCAAGCGCCTCGCCATAGCCCATGCAGCCGAGGCCAAGCGCCGAGACTTCTAGCCCTTGTCCAAGTGTTCGTGTTTTCACGAGTCTCACCTCAAGTCGATTTGTGTTGCGAAATGACGGCACTGGCTGCACCCGCAAACATGACTAGCCCGATGCCAATGAGGCCGGTTTGCGAAGGGATATGCCCGAATGCGAGCCAGCCAACGATACCCGCCCAAAAAAGATGCAGATAGTTGACCGGCGCTAGAATCGAGGCCGGCGCAACACGGAATGCTGCCGTGAAAAGATAGTGGCCGAGCGTCGCCGCAAGTCCGATGGCGACGAACAGCATCAGGTCAAACCCGGTTGGACCC
>JBAVTG010000198.1:0-3884 GCA_049696015.1 Rhizobiaceae bacterium
CAGATAGTTGACCGGCGCTAGAATCGAGGCCGGCGCAACACGGAATGCTGCCGTGAAAAGATAGTGGCCGAGCGTCGCCGCAAGTCCGATGGCGACGAACAGCATCAGGTCAAACCCGGTTGGACCCGCCCCGTGAAGTGACCAAGGCAAGTAAAGTCCGAACAGGACCGCGCCGACAAGCGCCGTATGAAACAGAAGCGCCATGGTGCTTTCGGTCTTGGCAAGCAGCCGCGAAAGCAGATAGTAGCCGACAGTCACGGTTGCGCAGGCCAGTGCATAGAAGACGCCCAGTGAATCAAGCCCGCTACCCGGCCTTGCCACCAGCAACACCCCGCAAAAGCCGGCAAGCGCAGCAAGCCAGCCCGCAACGGTGACTTTTTCGCCAAGCAGCGGAATGGCGAGGATCATCACCAGGAAGGGTGATAGAAATATGATCGACAGCGTTTCGGCAACCGGCATGCGCGTCAGGGCAAGGCCAGCAAAAAGCGATGCCGCCGAAAGGCACAATGCCCGCACCATCACCAAGCTGGTGCGATTTGTCTTGGTCAGTGCCATTCCATGACTTGGCGCAAAGATGGCGGCCAAAGCCAGCACATTGACAATGTAGCGAACCGCTACGACCAATGGGACGTTCCAGCCGGTGGCCAGATATTTCGTCATCGCGTCAACGCAAGCAAACACCGCCACTGCGCAAGCGATCAAAATAACACCAAGCAAATGGTTCTGCGCAGTGGGGGTATTGGGCGTGGCGGCGTCAGACATCAGATGTTCCGGTTTCACCTCTTCATGACTTTCAGCATATCACACGAAAAAGCGCCGTTGACGACACCGCGTGCAGAAGGGCCGCCAGTGCGGCGGCCGTTCTTGCATGTTCAGGATCAGTCCACAATCAGGCTTTTCGCCAGCCGCACCAGTTTCAGGAACTCGGCGCGATAGCCATAGGCATCGGTGCCCTTGGCGCTATCGGCCAGCCTCTCGATATCAGCGACCGGATAGTTGGCCGTTGAATCCTCGTCGCGCAGCTTCTGGCCAAAGGCCGAGACGGCTATGCCAAAGCGGACGTCTTCCGGCGCTTGCGCAAGGTCTGCCACCGCATTTTCATCCGTCACCGGCTGTGTCACCAAGCGGCTTCCTGCTTCATTCGGCAGCTTGTAGCGAATCTTCACGAAGGCATACTCGCCAGTCGAATCCTGTATCTTTTCGTTCGATTTCGATTCATAGCGCAGCGGATCATTGGTCTGCCCCGGCGCGCCTTTTGGTGTCACTTCATAGATTGCCGTCACCGTATGTCCCGAGCCAATGTCGCCGGCATCAATGCGGTCGTTGTTGAAGTCCTCATTGTTCAAATGACGCGTCTCGTAGCCGATCAGGCGATACTCCGAGACACGCGCCGGATTGAACTCAACCTGGATTTTCACATCCTTGGCGATAGTGAACAGCGAGGAAGTCGCTTCCTGCACCAGCACTTTTTCCGCTTCCGACAGCGTGTCGATATAGGCGGCAATGCCGTTGCCGTTTTGCGCCAGCGTCTGCATCAGATTATCCTGATAGTTGCCCTCGCCAAATCCGAGAACGGACAGAAACACGCCGGACTTGCGCTTTTCCTCGACAAGTTTCTTCAAGTCTTCATCCGACGCTGCGCCAACATTGAAGTCGCCGTCCGTCGCCAGCATGATCCGGTTGACGCCATCCTTGACGAAAGCCTTTTGCGCCAGCGCATAGGCCGCGTTGATACCCGCTTCGCCTGCTGTCGATCCGCCCGGCTGCAACGTGTCGATGGCGTTGAGGATCTTGACCTTGTCCGAAACCTTGGTCGGCTCCAGCACAATGCCAGCATCGCCTGCATAAGTGACGATCGATACGGTGTCTGTCGGCTTCAGCTTGTTGACCAGCAACCGGAACGACGACTTCAAAAGCGGCAGCTTGTCCGGCTCGTCCATCGAGCCTGAAACATCCAGAAGGAACACAAGGTTCGCCGCCTTTTGTTCGCTCGCCTGCAGATCATAGCCCTTGATGCCGATGTGCATCAGCTTGGTGTTCTGGTTCCACGGCGTTGGTGTCACCGTCACATTCGCCTTGAATGCTTCCTCGGCTTTTTCCGGACCGGCGTAGGCGTAGGGGAAATAGTTGACCAGCTCTTCAACGCGAACAGACGCACGATCCGGAATTCCCCCCATGTTGAGCATGCGCCGCATCGACGAATAGCCGGACGTGTCAACATCCACCGAGAAGGTTGAAACCGGCTGTTCAGCAACTGCAACCACATTGTTCGACTTGAACTGCGGAAACTTGTCGCGCGATTCTTCATCAAGCATCTGCGTTTCAGGCATAGGTGCTGGCGCAATGCTCGGCGCCGGTTTGGCTGGATCAGCGCTTTTGCCTGCCAGTGACTGGCTCTGCTGCTCAACTGGCGCTTCCATGAGCTTGCGGCGCAGCGGCGCTTGGGCTGCAGCCCCGCTATCCTTGCTCTCGACCAATCCTTGCGAAAGGGCATCCGCTGCAGGCGCAGCAGCAAAATCGCCCTTCGCACTTAACTGCGCATCAGACTCGCTTTTGGCTTTTGCCGCAGCTTCAACATCGGTGCGGCCCAATGGAGTCGCTTCAGGCTCGACGGGTTTTGCAGGCTGGGCTTCGCCGCCACCAGCGACGGCATTCTTGTCATCGCCGAGCTTTGCGATGTTGTCTTTCTTCACAGAGCGTTCGCCAACGACAACGGGTGCCGTATCGCGGGTTTGCAGGATCTGCCAGGTGGCAATGCCGGCAATCGGCGCGATCATCAGCGTGGCAAGAGCAGTTCCGGTCAAGAGGCGCGTGTTCATGAAAGTTCTCCACATCGAGGTTGCGATGTTGGAAAGACGCGAACTGGCGACCGATCCTTGGGGTGCAGCTGAAGTTTTTTCCTGCGAAGCATCAAATGCATCCATCGCCGCACGGCGCGCGGCAATGACAGCCTCTGCGCGCGGCTCAGGCACAGCGCGTTTGGAAAGCCGGTTCAGGTCGAAATCGGGATCGCTCATGTGGCGTCCTCCGAAAGAAGGGTTTTGAGGCGCTTCTTCGCCTCATGAATATGCCAGGAAACAGTCGCTTCCTTGCAGCCCATGGTTTCGGCTGCCTCACGGTGGTTCAACTCCTCGGCAAAAACCAGTGTGACGGCCTCGCGCTGCTTGTCCGGCAATTGCCGCACCGCACGCCAAAGTGCGGCATCGCGATCGCTCTTGTCCTCGTCAAACCAGACCGTGTCGCCCTCGGCAACGAATGCCGCAACGCCGATCCGTTCGGATTTGCGACGGCGCTGAAGGTCGGTGACAGTGTTGATGACGATGCGCATCAGCCAACCGCGAAACAGCGCCGGCTCGCGCAAAGTCTTGAGCCCCTGTCCCATGCGCACGAGCGCATCCTGCGCCACATCTTCAGCGTCGGCCCGGTTGCCGACGCGTCGCCAGGCAGACTTGAATGCAGTGCGGTAATGCCGGTCGCACAGTTCGCCAAAGGCGAAGCGATCCCCCTCTTGCGCCTTGCGCACCAGGGACTGGTCATCCAGAAAGGAAAGCCCGCTCACCGCATCCATAAATCCTTAGACGAAGCGATGATGGCATTCCTTGGGTGTCTCTGAAATTTATTTTCGGAACGCCTGCATGTGAAACCGCATTTGCTCCGGCTCGTAGGTGTATTGCCGCCCGACCGGACAGGCGCGCCGCGCCAGACAGCCACCGCTCATGCAGGTCAGACCTTCCGCAGTTGCAATGTGCGTCCGGCAGCGTTCGACTGCAAAACCATTTTCGGAAAAAGCATTGACCGGACAGGCGCTTAGGCAAGGCTTTTCGAGGCAGACGTCGCAGGGGTGACTCAACTTCTCAGGGTCTTGACTCAACGGCAGGTCATCA
>JBAVTG010000199.1:0-9860 GCA_049696015.1 Rhizobiaceae bacterium
GGCTTGATCATGCTTTGAAGGCTGATCGCGGCCAGAATTACTTGGCAGCGACGACTTCGGCTTCGATCGTGTAGAACTTGTTATTGATGGCGGTGCCGAGAGCGCCGGCGCCAGCAATGATGGCAACAGCGATAAGGGCGGCGATCAGGCCGTATTCAATGGCGGTGGCGCCGGACTCGTCTTTGGCGAAACGTGCAACAAGCTTGGACATGTGAAACTCCTAATCCACGTGGTGACTTTACAGCATCCCGTCAGCTGTTTGCGCTGATCGGTTGAGCAGACATTACCGCCAACAGATTTCCGCCGGTTTAAGGAACAAGGTTTTCACAAAATGAATATTATTCTGAGACTTGGCTTCAACTGAAAGCGGGTATCGGGCTACGGATTTCTGAAAAGGGAAAAAGCCAACAGGCAGCCAATGCATTGGGCTGATATAAACAAGGGGACGTTTTCCGGCGCGATTCCCGCAAACGTTTCCGTGAAGGCCCGCGCAATGGTCACGGCGGGATTTGCAAAACTGGTGGAAGCTGTGAACCAATAGGCCGATGCGATGGTGAGCGACACGAGTGTTGGCATCGAAGCGCCAGACAGGCGCGTACCGCGCAGGATGACGGATAGCAGGCAAAATGTTGCCACGATTTCGGCCATGAATTGGCCGGCGCCAGTCCGGATGTTTGCCGATGTCTGTATTAACGGCAGATCAAACATCGCATGCGCCAGCAAGGTCCCGACGAGTCCACCCGCCACCTGCGCACCGCCATAAAACAAGGCGCTCATCGGTTTCTGCTCGCCGCGCAGCGCCATCGCGGCCGAGACCACCGGATTGAAATGTGCGCCGGACACTGGACCCAAAATCGAAATCAGCACAAACAATGCTGCAGCGGTCGCGCCGGTGTTGGCCAGCAGCGTAACGGCAATATCGTCGCTGAGCCTGTCACCCATGATGCCGGAGCCGATAACGGCTGTGACCAGCAACATCGTGCCGCCGAACTCTGCCGCCAGCTGTTCGCGCGTCGCCATCGGCAATCAGTCCTGCATGTTGCCAATGGACTTGGCTGCCGCTTCCTTTGCCATCCGGTCAAGGCTGGCAATTGGCAACGCGGTGAATGCCTCAATACGGTTTTTCATCTGACGGTAGGCTTCGGCGAAGGCAAGACTCACTTCTGCGTCCGTGCCGGTCGCCTGCGCCGGATCAGGGATGCCCCAATGCGCAATTACCGGGTGGCCCAGCCAGACCGGGCAGGCTTCACCGGCTGCATTGTCACAGACCGTGAAGATGAAATCGAATTCCGGCGCACCTTTTTGCGCAAACTCGTCCCAGCTTTTCGAACGGAAGACCGAAGTGTCGTACCCCAGGGAATTCAGCAGCTCGATGCTCTTGGCGTGCACTTGGCCCTTTGGCTTTGAACCGGCGGACCACGCTTTGAAGATTGGTTGACCGGCGCGGTTCATGATCGCTTCGGCCAAAATCGAGCGGGCAGAATTGCCGGTGCACAAAAAAAGCACATTGAACGGTTCGGCCATGCCGCACTCCCATTTCCTGCGAGCCGTTAGCGCCGAAATGTGACAGTCATATTACAAAAAATTCAACGCAACCGAATGCGCATCGGCAGTCCGCCTTCGGGCTGGGTGGTCAGCTTCTGCACCGGCCAGGGCACATGCCCGGCAAACGGCTCGAAGCGGAAGCGCTTGAGCAGTGTCGCCAGCACGATGACGGCTTCCTGCAGGGCAAAACTTGCGCCAATGCAAATGCGCGGTCCCTGCCCGAACGGCAGATACTGGAACCGGTCGATCTTGTCGCGGCAGCCGGGATGAAAGCGCGACGGATCAAACGCATCCGGATTGTCCCAATATTTGCGATGCCGGTGAATGACCCACGGCATGATCAGAACGTTTGAGCCCTTGGGCAGGACGAGATCTTTATAACTGTCGTCCTTGACCGGCGAACGATTGATGGATGGCGCGGGCGGATAGAGCCGCATCGCTTCTTCGAACGCTGCGCGGGTGTACGGCAATGTGTCGAGCCATGTGTGCGGCGCGCCAAGCCCGTCCCATTGCCTGTCGATTTCGGCTTCAACGCGCGCCAGCTCGTCCGGCGCGTTGGCCAGCAGATAAAGCGTCCAGCCTAGTGCCCGCGCTGTGGTTTCGTGGCCGGCGCCAATGAACGTGATGATGTTGTCTTCGATTTCAGAGCGCGACAGGCCATCCGGGCCTTCTGTCTTGAGAAGCAGTGTCAGAAAGTCCTGCGGGACATGTTGCGGATCCTTTGCCATCAGCGCACGGCGCTCGTCCATCGTGCGGGCGACTATGTCGCGGAAGTAGGCCAGCGAACGGCGGCCGCGGATTTGCGTGAAGCGCGGCACCCAGTCCGGCGCGCCCAAAAGGTCAAACGGGTCAACCCGGCCCATGGTCTCGAACAGGCGTTCAACCTCATGGGCAAAACTGCCGGGGTCACCGGCGATCTGGTCTGTGAAAAGCGTTGCCGACAGGATCGCATAGGTCAAAAGCGTCATGTCCTTCGACACATCGCTCATCTGCCCCTGGCGCGACGCATAGCCGTCGGCAAACCGGTTGGCGACATCAAGCATCGCCGGCGCAAAGCCGAAAATGTGGCGCGGGGTGAATACCGGCGCCATGGCTTTGCGCGAGCGTTTCCAGACATCGCCTTCCGCAGTCAGCAAGCCATCACGCAGGATCGGCCGAAGGATGCGCTGGCGGATCGGCGACATCACGTAATTGGCCGCTTCATCCACCAGCACATGGCGGATCAGACCCGGATCATTGGCGACAATGGTTTCCACGCCCAAAGAGCGCACTGATATCCATGGTTCGGTGAAGGACGGCTCGCCCCAGATTTCCAGCGGGTTGCGGTAGACGGTGCGGATCAGCTCAAATGAGCCGATCGGCGTCTTGCGCGGAATGGGATGTGGCGGAACAAACAGGGCAGCAGCGGTCATCGAAACTCCCGGCAGTTTTTCACTGCGCTGCATGTAGATATGGCGCCGCAGCCGGAAGGGTCAATGCGCGAAAGCAAAGTGCCTTTCATCTGCAATCCAACAAATTTGTTTCACCACTTTTCAACCCCTGCCTGCCATGGTGCGTCATCAATTCAGGGTCCCATTTCCATGACTGCATTTGTCCCGGCACCTCATCCCGCCGACGAAAACTACGCCACCTGCCAGGTGGAGGCGGTGATCAACATCAACGCCGACACGTTTTTCAGTTGGTACATGCTTGAGCCCGTCGAGAATTTCATGCTCGGCACGATGATCGTCCCGGCTGTCACCGGAACCGAGCCCATGGCAGGTCCCGCGTGGGGCGATGCCGGCGCGATGCGCACGATCCGGTTCAAAGACGGCAGCCACTCGCTGGAACGCATCCTTTCAACCAACTGGCCGCGCGCCTATTCGTACCAGCCCTGGGCCTACACCAACCCGGTGCGGCTTCTGTCCGACTACGCTGTGGCGACCATGTCGGCGCTGCCGGAAGGCGCGGCAACGCGCATCGTCTGGGACTACGGCTTCCATGCCCGGCACAGTTGGGCGTTGCCGGCGCTGCAGGCATTTGTCGACTATGGCTGGAAGCGCAATCTGGAAGGCGGCCTTGCTGTGATGAAGGCGCATCTGGAAGCTCATGGCGCGGACCGGCGCATCCACGAGACCGCCCGCGCTGCGTGAAGCACAAAAACTGCAGAAATCCTTGGAAAATCGAGTGGTTTTGCCTGCAAAACCGGCCTTGGATTAGCCATTTCAGCCACTTAACGCTAGAAGGAGGCGACTTCGCGCGGTGATTCGCGCGCGGCCCGATTTCTGTTGAAGTGGTGACCATGACCGATACGCCCGAGATCCCCGAACAGGCCGAATATGGCGCCGATTCCATCAAGGTGCTCAAGGGCCTCGACGCCGTGCGCAAGCGCCCGGGCATGTATATCGGCGACACCGACGACGGCTCGGGCCTGCACCACATGGTCTATGAAGTTGTCGACAACGCCATCGACGAGGCGCTTGGCGGCTGGGCAAACCTGGTCACGGTCACACTCAATCCTGACGGGTCTGTCACCGTCACAGACAATGGCCGCGGCATTCCCACCGACATGCACGAAGAAGGCGTCTCGGCGGCCGAAGTCATCATGACGCAGCTGCACGCCGGCGGAAAGTTTGACCAGAATTCCTACAAGGTGTCCGGCGGCCTGCATGGCGTGGGCGTATCGGTGGTCAACGCGCTTTCGGTCTCGCTGAAATTGAAAATCCGCCGCAAAGGCCACATCCATGAGATGAGCTTCACCCACGGCAATGCGGATTCACCGTTGATTGTGACTGGCGACTGCGGCAACGAGACCGGCACTGAGGTGACCTTCACACCATCGACCGAGACGTTCACCAAGGTTGATTTTGACTACAACACGCTGGAGCATCGCCTGCGCGAGCTGGCGTTCCTGAATTCGGGCGTGCGGATCGTTCTGACCGACCGGCGCCATGCTGACGAGAAGAAGACCGAGCTGATGTACGAGGGCGGGCTGGAGGCGTTCGCGCGCTATCTCGACCGCGCCAAGAAGCCGCTGGTGGATACACCGATCACCATCAATGCCGAAAAAGACGGCATCACGGTGGAAGTGGCGATGTGGTGGAACGATTCGTACCACGAGAATGTGCTGTGCTTCACCAACAACATTCCGCAGCGCGACGGCGGCACGCATCTGGCGGGCTTCCGCGGCGCGTTGACGCGGCAAGTTGTCGGCTACGGCGAATCCTCGGGCATGACCAAAAAGGAAAAGGTTGCCATCACCGGCGATGACTGCCGCGAAGGGCTGACTGCCATCCTGTCGGTGAAAGTGCCGGACCCGAAATTCTCGTCGCAGACCAAGGACAAGCTGGTCTCGTCCGAAGTGCGCCCGGCCGTGGAAAACCTTGTCAACGAAGCGCTTGGCTCATGGCTGGAAGAACATCCGGCGCAAGCCAAGATTCTGATCGGCAAGGTCATTGAAGCCGCCGCTGCGCGCGAAGCGGCGCGCAAGGCGCGCGAACTGACGCGGCGCAAGGGTGCGCTGGAATTTTCATCACTGCCCGGCAAGCTGGCGGACTGTCAGGAACGCGATCCGGCCAAGTCCGAACTGTTCATCGTCGAGGGCGACAGCGCCGGCGGATCGGCCAAGGGCGGGCGCTCGCGCCAGAACCAGGCAATTCTCCCCCTGCGCGGCAAGATCCTCAACGTCGAGCGGGCGCGCTTTGACCGCATGCTCGGCTCTGAAATGATCGGCACCATGATCATGGCGCTGGGCACGTCGATCGGCAAGGACGAGTTCAACGCCGACAAGCTGCGCTATCACAAAATAATCATCATGACCGACGCCGATGTCGATGGCGCGCATATCCGCACCCTGCTGCTCACCTTCTTCTTCCGGCAGATGCCGGAGCTGATCGAGCGCGGCCATCTCTACATTGCCCAGCCGCCGCTCTACAAAGTCACACGCGGCAAGTCGGCGCTGTACCTGAAGGACGAGCGCGCCTTCGAAGGCTATCTGATTGACCAGGGCATTGATGAAGCGCGGCTTGAATTGTCCACCGGCGAAGTGCGCGCCGGGGCGGACCTGCGCGCAGCCATCGACGATGCACTGGCGGTGCGCACTCTGATTGCCGGCCTGCATTCGCGCTACAGCCGCACCGTTGCCGAACAGGCGGCGATCGCCGGCGCGCTCAACCCGGCGGTGATGGCCGATACCGCCCGCGCGGTGGCAGCAGCCGATGAGGTCGCCCGCCGGCTGGACGCTGTCGCCGAAGAAACCGAGCGCGGCTGGACCGGGCGCATCAACCCGGCCAACGAAGGCGGCGGCGGCTTGATATTCGAGCGCATGGTGCGCGGCGTCAAGGAAACGGCGCTGCTCGACGCGGCGCTGATCGGCTCTGCCGATGCCCGGCAGCTTGACCGCTATTCGGCGCGCCTGAAGGAAATCTACTCCAACCGCCCGAAACTCGTGCGCAAGGATGTGTCCGAAATGATTTCCGGCCCGATGAAGCTGCTGGATGTCGTCTTCACCACTGGCCGCAAGGGCGTGACCATGCAGCGCTACAAAGGCCTAGGCGAAATGAATGCCGAGCAACTGTGGGAAACCACACTCGACCCCAACGCCCGCTCGCTGCTGCAAGTCAAAGTTCCTGACGCCCACGACGCCGATTCGCTGTTCTCGCGGCTGATGGGCGATGAAGTCGAGCCACGGCGCGAGTTCATCCAGGAGAACGCGCTGTCAGTGGCGAATCTGGATGTTTGAGGGAGCAGCCCGCTCCTGCTCACGGCACCAATGACTTCAGATACCGCCTCAATCATCTGCTGTCCGGCCTTGCCGGTGATGTCGGCACGGCGCATGGCTTCATTGCTCGCCATCCATGTTTGCCGAGGCACGCCGCATTGGTCTGAAAGACCATCGAATTGTCTTTTCACAGGCCGCTTTGCAAAAAGCGCGGCGGGCAGCTAACAATCCTTTCGCACAGGAAAGTCTGCATGGCCCTTTCGCTCAAAGACAAGACCGTTTTGATCACCGCCGCCGGTCAGGGGATCGGACGCGCCACCGCGCTTGCCTTTGCTGCGCAAGGGGCGCGTGTGGTTGCCACCGACATCAATGAAACAACGCTGGCAACGCTTGCGGGCCAACCGGGCATCACTGCCCGCAAACTCGACGTGCTGGACGCCGATGCCGTCAACGCCTTGGTCGCAGATATTGGCGCGGTCGATGTGCTGTTCAATTGCGCCGGCTTTGTCCATGCCGGATCGGTGCTCGAAGCCTCCGACAAGGATTTTGATTTTGCCGTCGATCTCAATGTCCGCTCGATGGTGCGCACGATCCGCGCGGTTTTGCCCGGCATGCTCGAGCGCGGCGATGGCGCGATCGTCAACATGTCCTCGGTCGCGTCCTCCATCAAGGGCGTGCCCAACCGCTTCGTGTATTCGCTGACCAAGGCCGCTGTCATTGGCCTGACCAAATCGGTCGCGGCCGACTATGTCACCCGCGGCATCCGCTGCAATGCCATCTGCCCCGGAACGGTCGAAAGCCCGTCGCTGGATGAGCGCCTGCGGGCAACCGGCGATTATGATGCGGCAATGAAATCATTCATTGCCCGCCAGCCGATGGGCCGGCTTGGCAAACCGGAAGAGATCGCCGACCTTGCCGTTTATCTGGCAAGCGCACCTTACACGACCGGCCAAATCCACATCATTGATGGCGGCTGGACGCTCTGACAATCAGGAGAATTTCATGAAACTGCTGCGTTACGGCAAGGCCGGACAGGAAAAGCCCGGTCTCCTCGACCAAGATGGCCGCATCCGCGATCTGTCCGCCCATATATCCGACGTGTCTGGTGCAGCCCTTGCGCCTGCGTCACTGAAGAAACTCGCCAGGTTGAAAGCCGAGGACCTGCCACTGGTCAAAGGCAATCCGCGCCTTGGCCCGTGCGTTGCCGGCACCGGCAAATTCATCTGCATCGGCCTCAACTATTCGGACCATGCGGCCGAAACCGGCGCCGCCGTGCCGCCGGAGCCGATCATTTTCATGAAGGCGACATCGGCCATCACCGGGCCCAATGACGAGGTTGAGATCCCGCGCAATTCGGTCAAGTCCGACTGGGAAGTCGAGCTTGGCGTCGTCATCGGCAAGACGGCCAAATATGTCTCTGAAGACGACGCTATGGATCATGTCGCCGGCTATTGCGTCATCAATGATCTGTCCGAACGCGCTTTCCAGATCGAGCATCACGGCCAGTGGACCAAAGGCAAATCGGCCGACACGTTCGGCCCCATCGGCCCCTGGCTGGTGACGCGCGATGAAGTGAAAGACCCGCAAAACCTTGTCCTATGGCTGGAAGTCAACGGCAAGCGTTTCCAGGACGGCTCGACCAAAACCATGGTCTATGGCGTCAAGTTTCTGGTGTCCTACCTGTCGCGCTTCATGAGCCTGCAGCCGGGCGACATCATCTCCACCGGCACGCCGCCGGGCGTTGGCCTTGGCCAAAAGCCGCCGGTCTTCCTGAAGGCAGGCGACGTGATGGAGCTTGGCATCGATGGCCTTGGCCAGCAGCGACAGACGACACGGCAGGGGTGAGGTCAGAAGCCAGTCACTAACTTTGGCGCTTCACCCGCTCCGACGCAACCAAATGCCCGAACGCGAGCACCATCGTCGCTGCTGCCGCCACACCCAGCGCATCCAGTCCCCAGACCTTGAGCACCTGTCCGCCAATAAAGGAGCCGAGCGAGGCGCCGACATAAATGGCGGCGGCGTTGAGCGCCAGCACGACGGACTGGCGTTCCGGTGTTTGCAACACAAGCCGCGTTTGTTGCGCGGCCATGAAGGACCAGCCGAACGATGACCAGACAAAACCCATGATGGCCAGAAAGACGACGGGCATCGGCAGGAACGAGAACAGCGACAGCATCACCATCTGACCTACGCACAGGATCATCAACGTGCGCGCCGAACCGAGACGGTCATTCAGGCGTCCGCCCAGAAAATTGCCGTTGACAGCGCCAAGGCCCAGCATCAGCAGGAACAGCGAGACGCCGTTGCGGTCAAAGCCCTGTTTGGCCTCCAGCAGCGGGGCAAAATAGGTGAAGAGAATGTAGATCGCGCCGAGAAATGTCGCGGTGTAGAGCACCGACAGCATCGAGCGCCAGTCAGCGAGCGCTTCGCCCAGTGTCTTCAGCGAATTCACTTGGAACGCCACTGCTTTGGGCACCAGCGCCGTGCACAGGGCAACCGAAGCGGCGGCCAGCAGGGCCACCACGATGAACGCCGCTTGCCAGCCGAATGTGTAACCGATCCATGCGCCCGCCGGAACACCAAGCGCCTGCGCCAACGTCAGCCCGAAGAACACATTGGACAATGCCTTGCCGCGGTCTTCCGGCGCGCTCACCGAGAAAGCGACACTTGCCGCCACGGGCGTGAACATGCCAGACCCGGCAGCGGCAACAACACGCGCTGCGTAGAGCAGGGTCGTATCGCTCGCCAGCGCGGTCAGCGCCGCGCCAAGGCCGAACAGGCCCATGCCGATGAGCAGGACATTGCGCCGCGACCATGTGCCGGTCATCGCCACCAGGAGCGGCGACAGGATCGCATAGGCGATGGCGTAGGATGTCAGGACAAAGCCCGCCTCCTGTTTGGTCATGCCCAGGCCTTCGCTGATTGGCGTCAAGACGCCGATGACAACAAATGCCCCCATGCCGATGGCGAAATTTGCCGCCGACAGGGTGGCGATCAGGATCGCGGCTTTGGCTTTTGGCATTTGGGTCATGGTTGGTCCTGCAGGATGCTTTGCCTTGCGGCACTTCACAGATTCGGGATTTGTCACGCTTGCGCTTCACTTGCCAGTGAAGCAATGCGCGATCCCCTTTCCTTCGTGAAAATCGCCCGCCATAGTTGGCTCATGGACACTCAAAAGCTCAAACTCGGACCCGACACACTGCTCGACCGGCTCGGCGCGTTCATTGCCCGGCGGCTGACCAGCGAATCCTCCGGCTACCAGCCTTTCACACCGTCTGATCCGCAGACGCTGCGCCGTGCGCTGCATCCCGGCGACATTCTGCTGATCGAGGGCAACCAGTATGTGTCCAACGCCATCAAGTACCTCACCCAATCAACCTGGAGCCATGCTGCATTTTATATCGGCGACGCATTGCCGGAAAGTTCGGACGGCGGGCCGCGTCCGCGCCTCATTGAAGTGGTGCTGGGCGATGGCTGCATTGCCTCGCCCTTGGAAAAATACCAAACCTACAACACCCGCATCTGCCGCGCGGTGGCGCTGACGCCTGATGACCGGCAATCGGTCATCGACTTCATGATTTCGCGCCTTGGCACACGCTATGACACCAAGAACATC
>JBAVTG010000200.1:0-22533 GCA_049696015.1 Rhizobiaceae bacterium
TGATCTCGGCGCAAATGTAGCAAAAAAGGCGGACCTATGTTTCGGTCCAGCCTTGCAAGGCAAAGGGATTGAGAAACTGGCGGCCCCAGAGGAACGCCCGATCCACTTGGGTCAATCCGGCTTCATCGCAAACTTCGTCCCAATGGCTGCGGATGGCCGCAAGCTGCGCGGTGATGATTGCGCGCGCGCGATCCGCGACGAGTAAGAATTGCGGCGCCGCTTCCAGGCAAAGCCCCAGCTGGCTGAGCCTTCTATTGCCAGTTATGAGCATGGCCTGCGTCGCCTCGCCGCCCGTCCGGCCTTGTGGACATATGTCATAGGCGGGCGTGAGAGTGAGGTGCTCACCA
Organism: Rhizobiaceae bacterium; assembly: GCA_049696015.1. Classification (GTDB taxonomy): domain Bacteria; phylum Pseudomonadota; class Alphaproteobacteria; order Rhizobiales; family Rhizobiaceae; genus JANMEX01. The sequence goes on from JBAVTG010000200.1 coordinate 348, forward strand.
TCCCAAAACGCTGCGTGATTGCGGGCGTGATCGTCAGTATTCCCAGAAAGGATGTTGAAGACCATCCGCCCGAATAGCTCTTCGAGCGTCTGTTTAGGGTCGGTGAAACGATGTCGGACCAGCGTTGCGAAATCCTCGTAGCTCGCATAGCGGGCTTCCATTTCGTCCAATCCAAGCATCGTCAGCGCCGACACGAGCGCGCGCCTTGTCCAGCCAGATATGACGGCTATGCGGTCAAAGCGCTCAACCAAGAGAACATCTTTGCCAAGAGCCTTTGACAGTTTGACGTGAGCGGCATTAAGGCCAGCGATCCGCGCAAGCCGCATGGCAACGAACTCCGCCTTGACGACATTGTAGAGATCATTGCTGGAGGAGAACTTCGCTATGAATTTGTGGTTTCCGGCGTCAATCAAAGCCTTCGGACGAGCGCCGCCGAGCGACGTGCCGTGCTGAAGGGCCAGATCGAGTTCGGGAGAAAACGGCACGCCTTTTTCGACGCGTTCTGCTGATTGAGTGAGTTCCTCAAGCGTGGCATTTTCCTTTTGGCGCGGATTATAATTTGCTGCGGAGCGTTGAAAATCGAGCGCTCCAATCCGGTCAGAGCCAGATTCCAAGAGATATGTGAGCTCGTCCGGTTCATCTGCATCGCGGCCCTTCAAGCCAAGTATGCGGTTGATGATGACGCGCCTGCCCCAGGCGTCCGGCGATGCATCGCGGATGCAGTTTGGCAATTGCAGTTTGTCATCCAGCGCTATTTCGCCCGCTTTCAGCGGCAATTCCGGATCATAAATCGCGATGGCATTGCGGCGCGCAAGGTAGCTTTGGCCGTAGTTGAACATCAGCCTGCCGTCATTTTGACGGGCAAGGCGGCCAGCGACAACCGGCTGTGTTTCATGCGGCAGCCATATCCAGACATAGGCTTCCTCGTAGCGGCGTTCAGAAATCATCCTTCACCGCCGATCTGGTTTTGCGAATGGATTTCGGCAGGAGCCGCAATTTCTCTTTCTGCTCGGCCACGCTCATGGTCAGCCGGCCAGGGTCCTCTTCAAACAGCGGCACGCCCACGATTGCCGCTGCTTCAAAGACAACACCAATGCCGCAGCGCGGATCACCCTTCTCGATCCGCTGCATCAAGTCGCGCGACGCGCCGACGCGTTCAGCAAGTTCCGCAACACTGAGCTTGCGTTCAATGCGGTTGATGCGGATCAATTGACCCAGAACAGTAACAGCAGCCCGCCCATAGCGGGAATAGGTTCGTTGACGCGTTGCTCGCTCGTCGGTCGGCATGACAATGGCTCCGTTGCCGGTCTCCACTATCAAACGCCAAAGTCAAAGTCAAATATTTGACCTATATGTAAGTCATAAACATTATTATGACGTTTCAGTAAGACATACGGACAAAAGTCTTGCCGGCTCAGCGCCACTCGCGGATATCGACAAAATGCCCGGCGATCGCCGCCGCAGCCGCCATGGCGGGCGAGACGAGATGCGTGCGGCCCTTGAAGCCCTGACGGCCTTCGAAATTGCGGTTCGATGTCGAGGCACAGCGCTCGCCCGGCTTCAGGCGGTCGTCGTTCATGGCAAGGCACATCGAGCAGCCCGGCTCGCGCCAGTCAAAGCCCGCTGCCTTGAAGATGACATCGAGCCCTTCGGCCTCCGCCATCTCCTTGACGAGGCCGGACCCCGGCACGATCATCGCCGACACGCTCGAGGCGACGGTCTTGCCCTCAACGACCTTGGCCACTTCGCGCAAATCTTCGATGCGCCCATTAGTGCACGAGCCGATAAACACGCGGTCGAGCGCAATATCGGTGATTTTGGTTCCAGGCTTCAGACCCATGTAATCGAGGGCGCGCCACTTGGAGGTGCGTTTGTTGTCGTCCTGGATCTCATCCGGGTTCGGCACGGTGCCCAAGACCGAGATCACGTCTTCAGGCGAGGAGCCCCACGACACGATGGGGGGCAGCTTGGCCGCATCGAGCACCACAACCTTGTCGAAATGCGCGCCTTCGTCGGTGTAAAGCGTCTTCCAATACTCCATGGCCATGTCGAAGGCAGCACCCTTTGGGGCGCGCGGCTTGCCTTTGATGTATTCGAAGGTCTTTTCATCGGGCGCGATGAGGCCAGCGCGCGCGCCGCCTTCGATGGTCATGTTGCAGACTGTCATACGCCCTTCCATCGACAGCGCCCGGATCGCCTCGCCGGCGAACTCGATGACATGGCCATTGCCGCCGGCCGTGCCGATCTCGCCGATGATCGCAAGGATGATGTCTTTGGCGGTGACGTGATCAGGCAGAACGCCGTCGACACGCACCAGCATGTTCTTGGCCTTTTTCTGGATCAGCGTCTGGGTGGCAAGCACATGCTCGACTTCCGACGTGCCGATGCCATGGGCCAAAGCGCCGAACGCGCCATGGGTGGAGGTGTGGCTATCGCCGCAGACAATGGTCATGCCCGGCAGAGTGAAGCCCTGTTCCGGCCCGACAATGTGGACAATACCCTGGCGGATATCGTTCTGGTCAAAATATTCAACTTTGAAATCCGCGGCGTTCTGGGCGAGCGCCTCGACCTGGATGCGGCTTTCCTCATTCTTGATGCCGAGCTTGCGGTCGGGCGAGGTCGGCACATTGTGATCCACTACCGCCAGAGTCTTTTCCGGGTGCCGGACCTTGCGGTTTGCAAGGCGCAGCGCCTCAAATGCCTGGGGGCTGGTCACTTCATGGACAAGGTGCCGGTCAATGTACAAAAGGCAGGTGCCGTCGTCTTGCGTGTCGACCACATGGTCAGCGAAAATCTTGTCATAAAGCGTCTTGGGTGCGGCGGTCATTGGCTGTCATCCGTGATGGTTCTGAAACGTGAAAATGCGGCACTAAAGCCGCGCTTGCGGCAAAAACCGTCAGCCGAGGCGGCAGGTGCGCGCCCCGGCAAGACGCGCGAAAAACCGGGCCGGCAGGCGCTTATGGTCCTGCAGGATGAAGACGGTTTCACAAAAAATCCGGCAATTCTGGATCATGGCGGGCTCAATACCAGCATTTTGACCATCGGGCAATTGGCCGGATTTCAACCAAACCGGCGACAGATCAAAGCTGCGAAACTGTGAATTGCCCCCTTTTTTGTGCAGCGCAAAAGGTGTAAACACCTCCTCTCACAGAGGCTGAGAGTGAAACTGAACCGGCCGGCGGCTTGCAATACAGACTGCAAAAAGAGCTGATTTTCCCATCATGACATCACAAAATGCGTCCGGGTCCGCTCCAGCGGATGACAAATCTCACGACAAACAATCCACATCAGGCCACCAGGCAACCGGTCCGTTCCTCGGCCTTGCAGTCGGCTCGATCGGCGTTGTTTACGGCGATATCGGCACCAGCCCGCTTTATGCGGTGCGTGAATCGCTGCATCATGCGGCTGGAGACGGCATCACACGCGGCGAAGTGATCGGCGTCATTTCGCTGATGCTGTGGGCGCTGCTCCTTGTGGTGACGCTGAAATATGTTGTGCTGATCATGCGCGCCGACAACCAGGGCGAAGGCGGCACGCTATCGCTGATGGCGCTGGCGCAAAAAGTCATCGGACGCGGCATGAACATGGCCTTTTTCCTCGGCGTTGCCGGGGCGGCGCTGTTTTATGGCGACTCGGTCATCACGCCGGCCGTCTCGGTCCTGTCTGCCGTGGAAGGCTTTGCCGTCGTGCTGCCGGGAACCGCGCGCTTTGTTCTGCCTGCGGCAATTGTCATAATCGTGCTGCTTTTCTCGGTGCAAAGCCGGGGGACCGCCAGGGTTGCGGCCTTCTTCGGGCCAATCATGGTGCTGTGGTTTGCAACGCTTGGTGTGCTCGGGATCTACCACATTGCCGACGATCCTGAGATTTTCAAAGCTTTCAACCCGTTTGAGGCGGCATGGTTTCTGACAAACCATGGCATGGTCGGATTGGTCGTTCTTGGGTCAGTTTTTCTGTGCGTGACCGGCGCTGAGGCGCTTTATGCCGACATGGGCCATTTTGGCCGCTCGCCAATCCGCTGGGCCTGGATGGTCTATGTGTTCCCGATGCTGGCGCTCAACTATCTGGGGCAAGGCGCGATGATCCTTGGCCATCCGGAAACAGCGGTGAATCCATTCTTCCTGATGGCGCCGGAGTGGGCGTCAATCCCGCTGGTGGTGCTGTCATGTGTGGCCGCAGTCATTGCCTCGCAGGCCGTCATCACCGGCGCTTTCTCGCTGACCTCGCAGGCCGTCCAGCTTGGCATCCTGCCGCGGCTTGAAATCCGCCACACGTCCGAGCAGCTGGCCGGTCAGATCTATCTGCCCAAGGTCAACCGGCTGCTGTTTGCCGGTGTGATCGCGCTCATCGTTCTGTTCCAGACATCCTCGTCATTGGCCTCGGCCTATGGCATTGCCGTCACCGGCGCGATGCTGGCAGATGCCGGCCTCATGATCCTCGTCATCTGGAAGGTCTGGAAATGGGGTCTTGGCTGGGCTCTGACCATCATGACGCCGCTGATCCTGATTGACCTTGCCTTCTTTGGCGCAAACCTTTTGAAACTATTGGATGGCGCGGCGCTGCCGCTGGCTTTCGGCATGTTCCTGATGGTCGTGATGTGGACCTGGGTGCGCGGCAGCGGCATCATTGCCGACAAGGCCCGCCGCGAGAGCGTGCCGCTGGCGGACCTGACCAAAATCATGTCCAAGAAGCCGCCGCAGCGCGTCCATGGCACTGCCGTGTTCCTGACCGCCGATCCGGAAACCGCGCCGACCGCGCTGATGCACAACCTCAAGCACAACCATGTTCTGCACAACACCAACATCCTCTTGACCATCAAGACAGCGCAGGTGCCTTACGTGCCCGAGAACGAGCAGATTACGGTTGAAACCCTGTCAGATGATTTCCGCCGCATCATCGCAAACCTCGGCTACATGCAGTCGCCGCGCATCCCGCACCTTTTGGCAGCGGCCCGGCGCAAGGGCTGTGAGTTTGAGTTGATGCAGACATCCTTCTTCCTCGGCCGGCGCACGATCAAGGCTTCGGCAACCTCCGGCATGCCGCTCTGGCAGGATGGGCTGTACATCGCGCTGGCAAGATCAGCGGCCAATGCCACAGACTTCTTCCATATTCCGTACAACCGGGTGGTGGAGATGGGCAGCCAGGTGACTGTCTAGAGTTACCGCTCGTCCGCCTGGCGCATCCGCTTTTCCAGCCGGCGCAGCGCCAGCGACAGGCTGACCGTCATCACCAGATATATGTAGGCGACGATTGAATAGGTTTCGAAAAACCGGAACGAGCCGGAGGCATAGACCTTGCCGAGCTGGGTGATATCCGACACGCCGAGCACCGAGACGAGCGAAGAGTCCTTGACCATGGCAATGAAATCATTGCCAAGCGGCGGAAGGATGGTGCGCATGGCTTGCGGAAACACCACCAGCCGGAACCGCAGCCAGCCATTAAGGCCGAGCGCCTTGGCCGCCTCGATCTGGCCCCTGTCAACAGCCTGAATGCCGGCGCGGAACACTTCCGACAAGAAAGCCGAGTAGCCGATCATCAAGGCAATGATGGCCCGCCACAGCAGCGAGAAATCTCGGATGCCCATCGGTCCGAAAAGCCCAAGCGACTGCAGCGGCGCGGTGATGAAGTTCCAGAAGGCGACAAATGCCGGCGCGCCGACAAAGGCGATGTAGAACAACAGCACAAGGATCGGAATGCCGCGGATGATTTCGACATAAAACCGCGCGCATTGGCGCAGCGCCTTGAACCGCGACAGGCCCATGATGGCAAGGCCAAGGCCGAGCAGGCAGGCCAGCGAAAAGCCGACAGCCGTAACAAACAGCGTCGTCCAAACGCCTTTGACAAGCGTGTTGAAAACCTGAGTGTAGATGCCGTTGGCGGCAATCAGGACTGCAATCGCAACGGCGATGCCGGCAGCGGCAATCAGCCACCAGGGGAATTCGTCATTGGTATCGGAACCTGAACCCGCCATGAAAATACGGCGGCATCAGCCGCCGTTGATCCTCACTCGCCAAACTTGTAGTCGACGAACCACTTCTTGTTTAACGCATCCAGCGTGCCGTCCGCTTTGAGCGCGGCAATGGCAGCGTTGACCGGGGCGACAAGATCGGAACCCTTGGTGAATATGAAGCCGAAATCTTCCGAACCGAGCGGGCCGCCGATCAACTTCAGCTTGCCGCCCGATGCATCGACATAGCCTTTGCCGGCAGTGCCATCTGTCAGAACAGTGTCGACATCGCCCGCCTTCAGCGCCTGAACCGTTGCGCCGAATGTCTCAAACAGCTTGATACGCGGATTGTCTTCCTTGCCGTCGAGCACTTCGTAGACGGCGGTGTAGAACGGCGTGGTGCCCGCCTGCGCCCCGACAAGCCCGGCCGTAAATGCGCCGAATGTCTTGGCATCGGTGAAACGGGTCTCATCGCCGCGCACCAGCATGAACTGTTCGGAGCGCATGTAGGGATCAGAGAAATCAACCTTTTCCTTGCGCTCGTCCTTGATGGTGATCCCGGTCATGCCGATGTTGTATTGGCCGTCCGATACCGCCTGGATCATCGCGTCCCAGGACGTGTTCTGGTACTTGATCTTGAAATTCAGCCGCTTGGCGATTTCAGCCATTGCGTCATATTCCCAGCCGATCTGATTGCCGGTCTTGGGATCGACAAACTGCAGCGGCGGGTAGGCGTTTTCAGTGACGATGATCACTTCCTTGCCGCCAAGATCCGGCAGGGTTTGCGCCATGGACGGCATCGAGACAGCCAGCGTGGCGCCGGCAACAAGGGAAAGCATCAGGCGGCGATTGATCATGGTCCACTCCACAGGAAAGACGCCGGATTTTTCCGGTCGGTCAATTTTCATGAAACTGTCACGGAACGCGCACTGTGCGCAAGTGGACCTTGGGATTTTGGTCGTTGGCTGCGATCAAATAGCAAAAGGGCGCGACAAGCGCGCCCTTCCAAAAATGTAAATGGGCAAAACTTATTCGGCAGCAGGTGCGGCTTTGGCTTTGGCTTCTGCCTTCGCCTCAGTCTTGGCTTCAACTTTGCGCGGGTCCTTGCGCTCGACGATACGGGCTGACTTGCCGGTGCGGCCGCGCAGATAATACAGCTTGGCGCGGCGCACACGGCCGCGGCGGACCACTTCAACGCCTTCAACGAGCGGCGAATAGACCGGGAAAACGCGCTCGACGCCTTCGCCATAGGACAGTTTGCGAACGGTGAAGCTTTCGTCAATGCCGGCGCCGGAACGGGCGATGCACACGCCTTCATAAACCTGTGTACGCGAACGTTCGCCTTCCTTGACCTTGACGGCAACGCGGACCGTGTCGCCCGGCTGGAAGTCGGGAAGTTTGCGGATGGCTTCGATCTTGGCGGCCTGCTCGGCATTGAGCTGCTGAATAATGTTCATCGGTGTCACTCTTTCTTGTTTCAGAATGCCAGAGCGTCCTCACTCGAAATCCCGTCATGCAGGATGTCTATGCCTCATCAAGAAGCAGGGGCGGCTTCGCAGTCTATTGATTGTTCCGAATGCCAGCTCTGTTTTCAGAGTCCGGTTTCGCGCGGGTCGTTACACGATGAATCCGCAATTGTCACCTGCATATCGCGAAAAATGTCACAACGTGCCTGTAGCAGTTGGCGTTCCCTGATGAAACCGCAGCTGCCAGCCAAGTTTGCCCCCGCGTGACCAGATCGACGAGCGGTTAGCATGTTCAGCAATGCCGTTCCGGATGACACGGCTTGTGTAAGTGACCTGCGCAATATCAACGCACAAAAGCCGTGCGAAAAAGCCGGAAATCGGCGGCGCGCCGCCGATGTCCCAAACATGATCTGCGCCCAGGAGCAGTTCGGCCCGTGAATAGATGCGGCCAGAACGGCCGTACTCAGTAAGATCAGCGGCAAACACCGCTTCTTGATATGCAAGGTCGCAGCGGGTCTCCCGCCGCCAAAGGCTTTCTTCAAGCGCTCGCAGCTGTTGCAGATCGATTTTCGAAAGCGTTCCCGCTTCCTTCAAGTCTGCAGGCAGCAAATCCGGACGGCGCGCCTTGGTCAGTTCCAGCGATTGCGCATGCCGCCATTCGGCGATTTTCTTGTGATTGCCGCTCATCAGCACTTCTGGAATGGGCCTGCCTTCAAAAACCGGCGGGCGGGTATAATGCGGATGTTCAAGCAATCCGCCTTCAAAGCTCTCATTCTCGCCAGATTGCTCATTGCCCATGACGCCGGGAATGAGCCGCACCACGGCATCCAGCAGCGTCAAGGCCGCAGGTTCGCCGCCGGAAAGCACATAGTCGCCAATCGAGATTTCCTCGAAATTGCGCGCTTCAATAACCCGCTCGTCCACACCCTCAAAACGGCCGCACAGAATGACGGCGCCCTCGCCTGCCGCCAGTTCCCGCACACGCTCCTGGGTCAACGGTTTTCCGCGCGGCGACATGAAGAGACGCGGACGCTGATCATGCGCAGGTGAAGCCTGATCGATGGCATCGCTCACCACATCGGCGCGCATGACCATGCCCGCGCCGCCGCCTGCCGGCGTGTCGTCGACATTGCGGTGCTTGCCGGCGGCAAAATCGCGGATCTGCACGGTCTCAATCGACCACAAACCGGCCTCCAGGGCACGCCCCGCCATGGACTGGCCAAGGTGGCCGGGAACCATCTCCGGGTACAAGGTCAGCACGGTCGCCTTGAACATCAGCGGTTGCCGCCTGCCGCTTTTGGCCCGCGCGGGCGGTCCGGATCAGACCCGTCATCCTCATCCTCAACAAGACCGGCTGCGACGCTGTCGAGCGTGACTATCCTTGTGGCAAAATTGATATCCGGCACGGCAGCCTTGGTGAACGGCACGGCAACGGCATGGCCGCGCCCCTTGGAAAGTTCCAGCATGTCGCCCGCGCCAAAGTTGTGAACCGCGGTGACGCGGCCATGCGATGCGCCGGTTTCATCCACTGTGTCCAAACCGATCAGATCGGAATGCAGATACTCATCTTCCGCATTCACCTGATTGCCGATCAGCGCCCGGTCGACGAACAATTCGGTGCCGGTCAGCGCTTCGGCGGCGGTGCGGTCATTCACCCCCTTGAAGCGCGTGATCACCATATCCTTGGCCACGCGCGTATCCAGCACAGTGAAGGCGCGCCCCAATGCATCGTAAAGCGCGCCGTAAGCAGCAAACCCTTCCAGCTCCTGCGTATAGCTTTTGACCCGCACTTCGCCCTTCAGGCCTTGCGCAGCGCCGATGACGGCCAAAAGGACAGGATTTTCCGGTTTCAAAATACGACTCCAATAGAAGGGTTGCATTGTCGGCAAAGTTCGGCGCGAACTCAAGCACCCAAATGCTGCGCAGGGTTAGCATGAAGCAACGGGGCTTCACCACTTGCTAACACTCAAGGCGGACAATGCGAATGTTCGAAGAAAGTTGGCCGCCTTCTCATGACCAAGCCCGTTTATATTCTGCCTGCCGAGCCCGAACTCCTGACGGCGCGGCAGGGCTGGCTGTCCTCGCTGGGCAGCGAGAAGCGCTATTCGCCGCTGACGCTTGAAGCCTATGAGCGCGACACGCGCCAGTTCTTTGAGTTCCTCGTCCGCCATCTTGGCAGGCTGGCGTCCGTCAAGGACATCGAAACTCTGAAAGCCGTGACCTTCCGCTCCTTTCTGGCGCAGCGGCGCAATGATGGCGCGGGCGTGCGGACGCTGGCGCGCGGCTTGGCAGCCATCCGCTCTTTCCTCAAACATCTGGAACGCGAAGGGCTGGTCAACGCCGCAGGCTCGCGCGCAGTGCGCGCACCCAGGCAGCCGAAATCCCTGCCCAAGCCGCTGCAGATCAATCAGGCATTGGCCGTCACATCGGGCATCGGCGACATGACTGAGGAGCCATGGATCGCAGCGCGCAATATTGCGGTGCTGACCCTGCTCTACGGATGCGGGCTGCGCATTTCCGAAGCGCTGGCGCTGACACCTGACGAGCTGGCGGGCGCGCCGCGCACGCTGCGCATAAAAGGCAAAGGCGGCAAGGAACGGCTGGTGCCGGCGCTCCCTGCCGTGCACGAGGCGGTCGCAGCCTACACAAGGCTTTGCCCGTTTCATGTCAGCGAGGGCCAACCGCTGTTTCGCGGCGCACGCGGCGGGCCACTCCTGGCGCAAATCATCCAGAAGGAAATGGTGAGGCTTCGCTCGGCACTCGGTCTGCCGGATACGGCAACGCCACACGCGCTGCGCCATTCATTTGCGACGCACTTGTTGGGGTCGGGCGGAGACCTGCGCTCCATCCAGGAGTTGCTGGGCCACGCCAGCCTTTCAACGACGCAGGTCTACACCGGCGTGGATTCCGCCCGGCTGATCAGCGCCTGGGCTTCGGCGCACCCGAGGGCTTGAGCGCTCAAACGCCGCGCATCAATCCGCCATCAACACGCAGGCTCTGCCCCGTGATATAGCCTGCGCCTTCAGACGCCAAAAATGAGATTGTCGCGGCGATTTCTTCTGACGTGCCGTAGCGCCCCATTGGCACGCCTTGGCGGCGCTCTTCAGTCGCGGGAAGTGAATCAATCCAGCCCGGGAGCACATTGTTCATCCGCACATTGTCCGGCGCATAGGTGTCGGCAAACAGCTTGGTGAAAGCGGCAAGGCCGGCGCGGGCGACGGCTGAAGTCGGGAACATGGCGCTTGGCTCGGCCACCCAGGCGGTGGAGATGTTGATGATCACGCCCGATTTTTGCGCCTGCATGACAGGAGTCACCAGACGTGTCGGGCGGATGACATTCAACAAATAGACATCCATGCCGGTGTGCCACTGCTCATCGGTAATCTCGAGGATTTGCGCGCGCGGACCGTGGCCGGCGCTGTTGATGAGCGCATCAACCCGTCCCCACTTTTCCAGCGTTAAATCAACCAGGCGCTTCAAGTCATCCGGTGATCGATTGGACCCGGTGACGCCAAGACCGCCCAGTTCTCCGGCCAGCGCCTCGCCCTTGCCAGACGAAGACAGGATGGCAACCTTGAAGCCATCTGCTGCGAACCGCCTGGCTGCTGCCGCGCCCATGCCGCTGCCCCCTGCCGTGATGATTGCGACTTTGTCCTGTGCCATGCCTGTCTCCTGCCTGACAGCAATGTTTGCAGTTTCGGCGGGCGCCATGCAAATGACTTTTGTGAATGGGATCGCCGCATTTTCAGCATCAGCTTAACGGTTTGGCCGCAATTTGCCGCTAGCATGCCTCCATGATTTCAGCCTCATTGGTCATCCGCGCCCTCCGTTCGCCCGAAGCCATTCTGCGTCTTGCCGCAGCGGCCAACGCGTTGTTTTTTGCCAGCTTTCTGGTGATCCTGCTCACGGCAGCCAGCACGGCGCAGGCGGAAGGCGCCGTTTGCGGCGGGCAAGACATGCTGGCATCAATGACACCTGAAGCGTTGAAAACCGTCGAGGCGGAAGCTTCCAAGACAGTCAATGGCGAAAACCGGCTCTGGAAGATCGAAAAAGCCGGGCTGAAGCCATCCTACCTGTTCGGCACCATGCACATGACAGATCCGCGTGTCATCAGCCTGACGGCTGAGGCGCAGGCAGTTTATGATGGCGCCGACATTGTGGTCATCGAAACGACTGAAATACTCGATCAGAAGAAGGCCGCCGCCGCATTGATGGCAAAGCCTGAACTGATGATGTTCACGGACAAGACGACGCTGACCTCGCTGGTCAAGCCCGAAGACTTGCCCGCGCTTGAACAGGGACTGAAGGCGCGTGGCATTCCGCTTGTTGCTGTCAACAAGATGAAGCCGTGGATGATTGCCGGCCTCGTCGCGCTGCCGGCCTGCGAACTGCAGCGCAAGAAGGACGGCGCGCCATTTCTCGACATCAAGCTGGCAAAAGATGCGCAGGCCGCCGGCAAAGAGCTCGATGGGTTGGAAACGATGGCCGAGCAGATCAGCGCCATGGCCGCCTTGCCCATCGAATTCCACGTGCAGGGCTTGGTCGAAACCGTCAAGCTCGGCAGCAAGATGGAAGACGTGATGGAGACAATGATCACGCTCTATACGCAAGGGCGCATTGGCATGATCATGCCGTTTCTGAAGAGCGTGTCGCCGGATGACACCGGAGATGCGGAAAATTACGGCGACTTCGAGGAAGTGATGATCAACGCCCGCAACAAGGTGATGGCCGGACGCGCCGAAGCCATTCTCGCCAAGGGCAACGCCTTCATTGCCGTTGGCGGCCTGCATCTGCCGGGCGCTGAGGGTCTGGTCGAGAAATTCCGCAATGCCGGCTATGCCGTCACTGCAGCGGGTAAATAATCCGCCGCTATTTCGTTTTCATCAGTTCAACCAGCTGATCGAGCGCCGCGCCCCAGCCATCGTGAAAACCCATGTCCTTGTGCGACGTGGCGCCTGCTGCGTCGGCATGGCGGGCGATGGCTTTGTAGCGCGTGCCCTCGCCCTCCGGCTCCATCGTCAAGGTGCACGTGAACAGAAAGCCGCCGAGCGGCGCATGCTGCGGCCGGTAACCGCGTTTCAATGCCGATGTCCAGACAAGGCGCGCATTGGGCACGCTCTCCAGAATGCAGCCCTCGCCGGGAAACTCCTGGCCCTCAGGCGAGCGCATGACCGTGACAAACCGCCCGCCTGGCAACAAGTCGATTTCAGCATGCACCGTCTGCCAAGGCTTGGGCGTGAACCATTGCTTGAGCATTTCCGGCTCGGTCCACGCGCGCCAGACCTTGTCCGGCGACACAGGCACAAAGCGCTCCAGAACGAGGTCAAGTTCGGGATCAATCGGGATCATGACAGATGCTCCAACAATGTGCCGGGCAAGCCGAGGCCGGCAAAGCATGCACAAGCGACAAGGACAAACGAACAATGGAAACGCTTTGAGGTCAATAGTCAGGCTTCAGCGCTGCGCGCGGACAACCTTGGACAGCATGGCAGGCACGATGATGCGATGAAACGGTTTGACGATGGCAAGATAGATTTTGCCGAGCGCATTGTGGGTCTTGACAACTGTTGACGCTGTCACCGACTGCCGCCCGCCACCCAACTCAGCAATATCGACAAGCAGCCTGAAATCCAGATGCCTGTCATTCATGCCAAGCACCAATCTTTCCGGCTTTCTCTCAATGATTGGGAAAATACCGATATTATCAACAGTTGCCTTTTCACGGGCCGGATTTGCGCCGGGTTTCAAACCGAAAGGCTTGACCAGAAGAGTGCGGATTCTGAGCAAGAGATTGATCCATGAAGGAGCGCCGTAGACAGCGCGCCGCGCCGCCTCCAGCGGATCAAGGTTCAAGCCGTCGACCGTCAACTGGTAGGCATCGCCGAACTGCGCGCCCGGCAGAATTGTTTCAGGAATGGCAAAGGCGATTTCGACCGGTTTCATCGGCAGGCTCCTTTGCGAAGAAGTATCGGCTGAGCATGCGCCTCAAGCCATGTGGCATCGCGCCGCAAACAAAAAGGACGCAGCTTCGATGCTGCGCCCTTTCCGGTTGTTGCCTGAGAGGCCCATTACTGCGTGACTTGGGCAAAGCCCGAAATCACCAGAATGTCGTCTGTGCCATAATCGTCGACTTTGGCCATTGCGTCATCATTGGAATGCTGGATCGCAACATAGGCTTGCGTTCCATCGGGTGAGAAGACAAACCCGGTTGGCTCTGCGCTGCTGTCTTTAACTGACAGCACTTTGATGCAGCCGTCAGACTTGACATTGCGGTCCGCGCCGTCCGGCAGGCAGGCGAAAATGTCGCCGTTCGGATGGTCTTCAATCACATAGAGATTGCCCGAACCCGGCTGGAAATCGAGATTGTCGAACGAGTTGAAGTCTGCATCGCCCTCAATGAAGCGGTTCACTTCGGTGAAGAACTTGATCTTGCCTTCGGCATCGGCAACCGGAATTTCCAGCGGCTTTTCATCGACTGCACACATGACTTCAGCGAAATTGCGCGCGCCTTCATTACCGGTGTTGGTGAAGCAGAAGCGCACGCCCGCGCCCCTGTAGGCGATATCCTGATGCAGATCTTCCGGGCGGTAGTAGCCGGTGGCCAGCTTTTCATTGGCCTCTGCGCGAACCCTGGTCGGGTCGACTTCGACCCAGCCGGCCATGCCGGTTTCGCAGCCTTGACCGACCTGCACCTTGTCCTTCACGCATGACACCTGCATCGCATAGGTCTTGCCGGCGGCAAATGGCGACTTGTCAAGCGCATCGATCATGCCGCCCGCAAAGGGCGCAGCCGGAATGAACTTGAACATCGCGCCGCCGTCAGCATTGGCGGCATCGGTGCCTGGACGCAATTCATCGCCGCTATAAACGACGCCATTTGGCAGGACGGCAATGCCTTCCCAAGCCATCGTCGGCAACGCCATGCGCCGCACAACCTTTGTGGCATCGGACGTTTCGCCGGTGGCCCGGTCCTTGATGACGATGTCCTTGACGTTCAGCGGATCGATCATTTCATAGGCGCCGCCGAGGTCATCTTCTTCGGTGAACAGGATTGTGCCCCAGGCAGTCGTGCGGATGCCGTCACAGCTGGCGGTCCCGCGCACGATGGTTTCGACCTTGCCATCGGCAAGCGACACGCGCTGAACAGCCGGGTTGAACTTGCCCGGCGCGATTTCCTCGCGGTCGCCTTCGATGCAGGCAATCAAATGGGTCGGCTTGTCAGCCGGGTAGAAGGTCATCATGTCCCATTTGTCGGCAGCTTCACGTGTCAAATATTTTGCGGTCAAACCATCAGCCAAGGCAATTGTGTCAGACTCGGTTGAAGCAGGTATGCGGTAGCCCTTTTCAGCGCTTTGCGGCGCCGAGGCGGCCAGCGGCTTGGCAATGCCGAACAGCGGCAGCGATTGTGACTCGAGCAGCTGGTCAGCGGACGTGCCAAAATCGGCGGAGATCGCCGGCGCGGACGCGCCAACCAGAAGCATGGCAAGAATGATGCGGTTTTTCATGATCGGCCCCTTCAAGAGCGGGTTAAAACAACCCGTCCGTCAAAGCGGCCCTTGGCGACAAGGGCGTGTCAAAAACGTGAAACTTTCATGACATCAAGCTGCTTGGACTCAAATATGGATCGACTTGGCAAACGTGCCAAGCGCCGCCTCGCGCACGGCCTCGCTCATGGTCGGGTGGGCGTGGCAGGTGCGGGCGAGATCCTCGGACGAGCCGCCGAATTCCATCAAAACCGCGCATTCATGGATGAGTTCGCCTGCGGCATGGCCAACGATATGGACGCCGAGCACTTTGTCTGAGGCGGCATCAGCCAGTATCTTCACAAAGCCGTCGGTGTGTTGCATGGCGCGGGCGCGGCCATTGGCAGTGAACGGAAATTTGCCCGCCTTGTAGGCGATGCCTGCAGCCTTCAGCTCTTCTTCCGTCTTGCCGACAGAGGCGACTTCCGGCGAGGTGTAGACAACGCTAGGGATAACGCCGAAATTCACATGGCCATGCTGGCCGGCCATGATTTCGGCAACCGCAACGCCCTCGTCCTCCGCCTTGTGTGCGAGCATCGGACCCTTGATGACATCGCCAATGGCGTAGATACCGGTTACAGAGGTTTGCCAATGGCCATCCACTTCAACACGGCCGCGATTGTCGAGAACAACACCAGCTTCCGCCAGACCAAGTCCGCTTGTGTATGGCTTGCGTCCAGTGGCGACCAGAACAACGTCAGCCTCGATGGTTTCCGCCGCGCCGCCTGCAACCGGCTCGAATGTGACTGTTGCGCCCTTCTTGGCCTTGGCAACGCCGGTGACCTTGGAACTCATCTTGAATTCCATGCCCTGCTTTTGCAAAAGGCGCTGGAACTGTTTGGAGACATCAGCATCCATTTGTCCGAGTATTTTGTCGAGATACTCAACCACCGTGACCTTTGCGCCAAGCCGCGCCCAGACCGAGCCAAGCTCCAGCCCGATGACGCCGCCGCCGACGACGATGAGGTGGCCGGGCACCTTGTCGAGCGCAATCGCGCCGGTCGACGAGACAATCGTCTTTTCATCAAACTCCACCTCGACGCCTGGAATCCCCGCGACGTCGGACCCGGTAGCGATGACAATGTTCTTGGTTTCAACAATCGTTTCGGCGCCGTCATTGGCGGTCACCTTGACTTTGCCTTGGCCCATGACAGCGCCGGTGCCGGTGATTGCCTCGACCTTGTTTTTCTTGAACAGGAAGGCAACACCTTTGACGTTGGCATCGACCACCGCGTCCTTGTGCGCCATCATCTTTACGAGATTGAGCTTTGGCTTGGATATCTCCACGCCAAGCGCGCCAAACGAATGTCCGGCCTCCGCAAACATTTCCGAGGCGTGCAGCAAGGCCTTGGACGGAATGCAGCCAATGTTGAGGCAGGTGCCGCCGAGCGTCGGGTTCTTCTCGACAACCGCCACCTTCAGCCCTAGCTGCGCTGCCTTGATGGCGCAGACATAGCCGCCGGGGCCGGAGCCGATAATGATGACGTCATAGGCCATGGTCTTGCATCCTTCAAAACTGCGGCAATGCCCATGCGGGACTTTGCCAAATCTATTGTATTTCAGGCCGGGCAAAAGCCCGACAGTAGTTTGATCCGCCTATTCCTGACACGCCTTCATCCTGAAAACATCGTCAGCTTTGGGCGGACCCGCAAGCGGAACCTTGTACTGATGCTCAAGCACATAGCGCGAAAAATCCGGCAACAACAACGCCTCCGCAAATGGTGTGCCGCGCTTGCCGATGAAGGGTGCGTTGGCATCCTTCGTCAGGCCGTAGATGACGCCCTGCCAGACCGTGCATTTATCGAGTTCCTCACCGGTGACATCGCCGTCCGGGCATTGGTCCATGACAATGCCATTGGGCCGGTCCGGATCCTTCGACCACATCACCACGCCTTGCAATTCGGCGCTGCCAAGACGCAGCTTGAACTCGTGTTCAGCCGCCATATTGTCATGTGGCGGCAGGAAGGTGATGCTGTTGCCCGATGAATCTTCGTAAATCGCAAGCTCTTGCGGACAGGCGGCTAGGGCGGGAGCCGCCAGCGGCAAAAGCAGTGCTGCTGCCACAAGCGTCCGCATCAGTTGGCCTTTGCCTGGACCAGCGCAAGGCGAATGCCAAGACCGATGAACAGCGCGCCGGTGATGCGGTTGAACAGGCTGCCCATGGCAAGGAAGCGGGCGCGCACTAATGGATTGGTCAGTACCACCGACACGGCGACGAACCAGGCGATGAGCGCAGTTGCCATGCCAAGACCATAACTGAACTGGATGGCAACCGGCGTCTGCGGCGAAACCAGCGCGGAAAACAGCGACAGAAAGAACAGCACGGGTTTCGGGTTCAGCGCATTGGTAACGAACCCCATGGCAAACGCCTTTGGCGCGGAAAGCGGTTCAAAATCATTCGGATTATCTTCGGATTCCATCCGGAATGTCGGCTCGCGCCAACTCTTGATACCAAGCCAGATCAGATAGCCAGCGCCCGCCCATTTGAGCATCGAAAACAGGAACAGCGATTTGGAAACGATCAGACCGATGCCAAGAATCGTATAGGAAATGTGGAACAACAACGATGTGCCGATACCGACCGACGTGATCAGCGCCGTGCGGCGGCCATGGACAACGCACTGGCGGATGACCAGCGCAAAGTCCGCGCCCGGCGCGACAATGATGACGGCAAATACGGCCATCAGACCTGCAAATTCAGCCCAGTAATGAGCCATGTCTGCCTCCGGCTTTAAAGATCCAGAACCAGACGTTCGGGATCTTCAAGGCTTTCTTTAACGCGCACCAAAAACGTCACCGCTTCCTTGCCGTCGATGATGCGGTGATCGTAGGTTAGCGCGAGATACATCATCGGGCGGATGACGATCTGCCCGCCGACAACAACCGGGCGCTCCAGGATCTTGTGCATGCCGAGAATGCCGGACTGCGGCGCATTGAGGATCGGCGTTCCCATCAGCGAGCCGTAGACGCCGCCATTGGAAATGGTGAACGTGCCGCCCTGCATGTCGGACAATTGCAGCTGCCCGTCACGCGCCATTTTGCCTAGACGGCCGATGTCCTTCTCGACTTCGGCGATCGTCATCTTGTCGGCATTGCGCACGACTGGAACGACAAGGCCCTTGTCGGTGCCGACAGCCACGCCGATGTGGGCATAGTTCTTGTAAATGATGTCGGTGCCATCGATCTCGGCATTGACCGCCGGAATTTCGCGCAGTGCATAAGTCACAGCCTTGGTGAAGAAACCCATGAAGCCAAGCTTCACGCCGTGCTTCTTTTCAAACAGGTCCTTGTAGCGGTTGCGCAGGTCCATCACGGCTGACATGTCCACCTCGTTGAAGGTGGTGAGCGTCGCGGCAGTGTTTTGTGATTCCTTCAGGCGGCGCGCAATCGTTTGACGCAGCTTGGACATGCGCACCCGCTCTTCGTGCGAGGCGTCATCAGCGGACGAAGCAGCGCGAGGGGCGGCGGGAATCGATGATGCGGCGGCAGGGGCCGTCACAGCAGCAGGGCCTTTGGCGATCGCGTCGATTACATCGCCCTTGAGCACCTGCCCGCGCTTGCCGGAGCCCGCATCAACACTGACGCCGGCATCCGCCATCATCTTGGCAGCGGAGGGTGCAGGCGGCGCTGCGGCAACCGAAGCGCCAACTGCAGGCGCGGCAACTGCGGCAGCAGGCGTAGCAGCCTTCGCCGGCGCTGCGGCCGCTGCGCCGGCTTCCGCGATCATGCCAAGGAGACCACCCGGCGCGACATTGTCGCCTTCTTTGACGGTGATTTCCGAAAGCACACCGGTAGCCGGAGATGGCACTTCGATGGAGACCTTGTCGGTCTCCAGTTCCAGCAGCACTTCGTCAGCCTTGACGGCATCACCCGGCTTTTTCAGCCATTTGCCGATGGTTGCCTCGGAGACGGATTCACCCAAGGTTGGAACGCGGATTTCAGTGGCCATTTTTCGTCTCGATCTTGTTCAAACTATTCTGAATGTTGCGAATTGGCGAATACCGGGCCGTCACGACCCAAGCGCATCTTCAAGAAATGCGTTGAGTTGTGCAATGTGCTTGGACATCAGGCCGGTCGCCGTGGAGGCGGAAGCCGGACGACCAGTGTATCGGACGCGCTGATGCTTTGCATCGATATGGGCCAACACCCATTCCAGATAAGGGTCAATAAACGCCCAGGCGCCCATGTTCTTCGGCTCTTCCTGGCACCAGACCATCTCGGCATTCTTGAACCGTGACAGTTCATTAATCAACGCCTTGGCCGGAAACGGATAAAGCTGTTCGACGCGCAACAGGTAGATGTCATTGATGCCGCGCTTTTCGCGCTCCTCGTAAAGGTCGAAATAGACCTTGCCCGAGCACAGGACGACACGGCGGATCTTCGAATCCTTGACCAGCTGAACCGGTTGATCCTTCAGATACTGCGCATCATCCCAAAGCAGCCGGTGGAAAGTCGATTCGCCTGAAAGTTCAGCCAATGTGGATACTGCGCGCTTGTGGCGCAGCAGCGACTTTGGCGTCATCAGGATTAGCGGCTTGCGGAAATCACGGCGCATCTGGCGGCGCAGGATGTGGAAATAGTTTGACGGCGTGGTAACATTGGCCACCTGCATATTGTCTTCGGCGCACATTTGCAGGAAGCGCTCGAGACGGGCTGAGGAATGCTCCGGTCCCTGTCCTTCATAGCCGTGCGGCAACAGACAGACGAGGCCCGACATGCGCAGCCATTTACGCTCGCCCGACGAGATGAACTGGTCAAACAGCACCTGCGCGCCATTGGCAAAATCGCCGAACTGCGCTTCCCAGAGCGTCAGCGCATTCGGGCGGGCCAGCGAATAGCCATACTCAAAACCAAGCACCGCCTCTTCCGACAGCATCGAATTGATGACTTCAAAGCGGGCCTGATTGGGCGACAGATTGGCCAGCGGAATATAGCGGTCTTCGGTATCCTGATCATAAAGGACTGAGTGGCGCTGCGAGAAAGTGCCGCGCTCGCAATCCTGGCCGGACAGGCGGATCTTGTGACCATCAAGGCAGAGAGATCCGAAGGCCAAAGCCTCGCCCATCGCCCAGTCGATCCCCTCGCCCGTGTCGATCATTTTCGCGCGCGTTTCCAAGAGGCGCAAAACCGTCTTGTGGGCATTGAAGCCCTGCGGCAGCGTCGTCAGAACCTTGCCGATTTCCTTCAATGATTTGAGCGGAACTGCGGTCTTGCCGCGGCGCGGATCATCGACCGCGTCGGCCGAGCGCAGCCCCGACCAAACGCCATCCAGCCAGTCGGCCTTGTTGGGCTTGTAGGCCTGTCCAGCCTCATGCTCAATCTCAAGCTTGGCGCGCCAATCCGCCTTCATCCCTTCAAATTCGGCTTCGGTGATGACGCCCTCGCCAATCAGTTTGGCTGCGTAGATCTGCACCGTCGTTTGATGCGAGCGGATGTTCTTGTACATGATCGGCTGGGTGAACGCCGGCTCATCGCCTTCATTGTGGCCAAAGCGGCGGTAGCAGAACATGTCGATGACCACCGGCTTGTGGAATTTCATCCTGAATTCAGTGGCGATCTTGGTGGCAAACACCACCGATTCCGGATCATCGCCATTGCAATGGAAGATCGGCGCCTCGATCATTTTGGCCACATCCGACGGATAGGGCGACGAGCGCGAGAAACGCGGATTGGTCGTAAAGCCGATCTGGTTGTTGATGATGAAATGCATGGTGCCGGCAACGCGGTGGCCGCGAAGACCCGACAGGCCAAGAATCTCGGCAACCACACCCTGACCCGCGAATGCCGCATCGCCATGCAACAACAGCGGCAGGACTTTGGAGCGTTCGCGCAAGGGTATAATATCGCCTTCCCAGACAGTGGCCATCTGGTCCTGCTTGGCGCGGGCCTTGCCCATCACCACCGGATTGACGATTTCCAGATGCGAAGGATTGGCTGTCAGCGACAGGTGCACCTTGTTGCCATCGAACTCGCGGTCCGACGAGGCGCCCAGATGATATTTCACATCGCCCGAACCTTCGACATCGTCCGGCGCGTAGGAGCCGCCCTTGAATTCATGGAACACGGCGCGGTGCGGCTTGCCCATCACTTGCGTCAGCACATTCAGACGGCCGCGGTGGGCCATGCCGAACACGATTTCCTTGAGGCCAAGGTTGCCGCCGCGCTTGATGATCTGCTCCAGCGCCGGGATCAGCGCCTCGCCGCCATCAAGTCCGAACCGCTTGGTGCCCTTGTATTTGACGTCGATGAACTGCTCGAAACCTTCCGCCTCGATCAGCTTTTGCAGGATCGCCTTTTTGCCGGCGGCGGTGAATTCAATCGACTTGTCCGGACCTTCGATGCGCTGCTGAATCCAGCCTTTTTCTTCCGGATCGGAAATGTGCATGAATTCGACGCCAAGCGTCGAGCAATAGGTTCGCTCGAGAATTTCTATCATCTCGCGCACGGTCGCGTATTCAAGGCCGAGCACATTGTCGATAAAGATCTTGCGATCCATGTCTGCTTCAGTGAAGCCGTAGGCCGTCGGAGACAGTTCGTCATAGTCGTCAATCTTGGCGGCAATGCCGAGCGGATCAAGATTGGCATGGAGATGGCCGCGCATGCGATAGGCGCGGATCATCATGATGGCGCGCACTGAATCCTGTGCAGCGCGGGTGAGATCGGCAGACGATGGCGCGGGTGTGCCGGACGCGCCGGCCTTGGACTTCAACTTGTCGACGACGATGGCCTCTGTGGGCCAATTGCCATCCAGCGCCGAAACCAGTTCGCCATTGGCCTGCACCGGCCAGTTGGCGCGTTGCCACGAAGCTCCGGCAGCATTGCTTTTCACATCGACCGGGTCGTCGGCAAGTCCGGCAAAAAACGCCTGCCACTCTGCTGGAACGGACGTGGCATTATCCTGCCACTTGGCGTGCAGCATTTCGATATAGTCTGCATTGCCGCCGTAGAGGAACGAGGTCTCATCAAGCTGTTCGTTGCTGGCGCTGCGGTCGTTTGCCATCGGATGGTTCCTTGAACTGTTCCGGTTCCGAAATTATAACTGGCGGACACAACTTGCGCCCGCCTTGCGTGGTTTCTCACTTGCCCTTGAGCAACTCAGACAGTGTCTTGCCGAGGCGCGCGGGCGATGGCGAGACGCGGATGCCCGCAGCCTCCATCGCCGCAATCTTGTCTTCCGCGCCGCCCTTGCCGCCGGAGATGATCGCGCCGGCATGGCCCATGCGCCGACCCGGAGGGGCGGTGCGGCCGGCGAC
>JBAVTG010000201.1:0-10878 GCA_049696015.1 Rhizobiaceae bacterium
ACGGACCGTGGTGGGCGGTTCAGCCTGCCCTCCGTCCACAATCGCCGCGTTCCGCGACAAATATGGCGTCGAAACCATCCACGCCTGGGGCATGAGCGAAACCAGCCCGATCGGCAGCGCCAACAGCTTGAAAAACAAGCATGTTGGATTGTCAGACGAGGAACGCAACAAAGTTCGCCTGAGCCAGGGCCGCCCGCCATTCGGCATTGAGTTGCGCCTGACCGGCGATAGCGGCACACCATTGCCGGAAGATGGCACGGCGCAGGGCGACTTGAGCATACGCGGCCATTGGGTGGTTGATTCCTACTTCAAGGAAAAGGCTGGTTCGGCAAAATCCGGAGACTGGTTCCTGACTGGCGATGTGGCAACAATTGACCCTGATGGTTACCTCGTCATCCGCGACCGCTCTAAAGACGTGATCAAATCCGGCGGCGAGTGGATTTCTTCGGTCGAATTGGAGGGCATTGCCATTGGACACAGCGATCTTGCCGACGCGGCAGTGATTGGCGCTGTTCACCCCAAATGGGATGAACGTCCAGTGCTGATTGCGGTAAAAGCGCCCGACAAGGACCCGGACGAGAAAGCCCTTCTCGCCTATTTTGAAGGCAAGATTGCAAAGTGGCAGATCCCCGACAAAGTGGTCTTCACGGACGCCATTCCGCGCAACGCAACGGGTAAAATCCTGAAGAACCGCCTTCGGGAAATGTTCGGCAACTGCCTGATCGATTGATCAGGCGCGCGCCGCCGCGATCATGGTATCGGCGCCCGCCGTCAGGCATCCTGTGTCCGTCGATATGGCAATCAGCTGAAAACCAAGCCCAGACAGAAACTTGGCATGGGCCGCATTTATGCCAAATGAAGCGGCAAATTTGCCGGCAGCCTTGGACCGCGCTGCCAAATCGCGCAAAATACCGGTCATGCCCTCGTCCAGCGGGTTGACGAATGCGCCGTGGCTCCACCCAATGGATAAATCTGCAGGTCCGACGAAAATACCGTCAATTCCGGGCAATGCCAGAATGTCATTGGCGATTTCAAATGCGTCCATGGTCTCGATCATGGCAATCGCCAGCGTCTCACTGTTTGCAGCTTTGAAATAGGCATTGGCATCGCTGTGGCCATGAAAAGCCATAGCCCTGCCCGGCCCCCAGGAGCGTTGGCCAAGCGGCGGATACTTCATGAAATCAGCAAAACCTTTGGCATCGTCCAATGTATTGATCATCGGGGCAATGACCGCCTCGGCGCCAAAATCCAGCGCCCGGCTCGCCATGTCGAACCGCCCGACAGGGACCCGCACAACCGGATGCGCGCCGTTCTGGATAACCGGACCGATGCAGCGCAAAACCGATTCGTCTGAATGGCCGCCGTGCTGCATGTCGAGCGTCACGACATCGAAATCGGTTGCAGCCAACGCGCCCGCCCAAAGCGGGTCCGGCAACAGCGACCAGGCTGTAAACAGCGTCTGGTTGCTTTGAATCTTTTGCTTCAGGTTCATGGCGAACTCCTTGTGAACTCAAGACAAATCAGGCCGGAGGAGAATTGCCAACAAAAAACCGCCCGAAGGCGGCTTTTCCTGATCAATTTGATCCAATCTTATGCCTTTTGGATTTGTTCGATCGCTTCAGCCATCAATTCTTCCATGGCATTGCGGATCTGGTGGTCTGAAACTGCAGCCGAAAGATCGCCGCGCAATTTGCGGAACACATCTTCATCGCCAGCCTCTTCAAAGTCAGCCATGACGACTTCCTTGGCATAAGCGTCCGCATCTGCACCGGATTTCCCGTTCTTTTCGGCCGCCCAAAGGCCAAGCAGCTTGTTGCGCCGGGCTGTCGCCTTGAATTTCAACTCCTCATCGTGGGCGAATTTGTTTTCGTAGGCGTCCTTGCGCTCGTTCATGTCGGCCATAGGTCTGAAGCTCCAGATAAGTCACGGTTTCATCCCATTTAGGCGAGGCAGAGGCAAAGCAAAAGGGGTAAAACACCGGCGCGAGACTAAACATTTGGGTCAATTGGCTTGCAAGCGCGCAAGGACCGTGCATAAGGCGCGCCAAACAGTATATGGCAATTGAGGACTCACGGTCTTTGCTTTAGGACCGGCTGAGGCTCCAATGCCTTTGCGGGGGAAATCCCCGCCAACCGACAGGTCAGGAACACCGATGAAGGGTCGTCGCCGCATTTATGAAGGCAAAGCCAAGATTTTGTATGAAGGCCCGGAGCCCGGCACGCTGATCCAGTTCTTCAAGGATGATGCCACCGCCTTCAACAAGAAGAAGCATGAGATCATCGACGGCAAGGGTGTGATCAACAACCGCATCTCCGAGCATATCTTCACGCACCTCAACAAGATCGGCATCCCGACCCACTTCATCCGCCGCCTCAACATGCGCGAGCAGCTGATCAAGGAAGTCGAGATCATCCCGCTCGAGATCGTCGTGCGAAACATCGCCGCCGGCTCGCTCTCCAAGCGCCTCGGCATTGAAGAAGGCACGGTCCTGCCGCGCTCGATCATCGAATTCTATTACAAGTCTGACCCACTCGAAGACCCGATGGTTTCAGAAGAGCATATCACCGCGTTCGGTTGGGCTGCGCCGCAGGAAATCGACGACATCATGGCGCTGGCCATCCGCGTCAATGATTTCCTGTCCGGCCTGTTCGCCGGTATCGGCATCCAGCTCGTGGATTTCAAAATGGAATGCGGCCGCCTGTTCGAAGGCGACATGATGCGCATTGTCGTGGCCGACGAAATCTCACCGGACAGCTGCCGTCTGTGGGACGCCAACACCAACGAAAAGATGGACAAGGACCGTTTCCGCCGTGAAATGGGCGGCCTTGTCGAAGCCTATCAGGAAGTTGCCCGCCGCATGGGCATCATGAACGAAAACGAACCACCGCGCCCGACCGGCCCGACGCTGGTGAAGTAGAAAGTTAGCCTTCTTCTCCCCATGTCTTTCATGGGGAGAAGATGCCGACAGGCAGATGAGGGGGACATTCCCGAAATGCCTGTTGATCTGCCCCCCTCATCCGGTCTTCGACCACCTTCTCCCCGTTGAAGAAACGGGAAGAAGGAGCCAACCACGAACCGAGCGGACACATCCATGATCAAGGCACGCGTCACCGTCACCCTCAAGAACGGCGTCCTCGACCCGCAAGGCAAAGCCATTGAAGGCGCGCTCGGAACGTTGGGTTTTGAAGGCATCGGCTCAGTGCGGCAAGGCAAAGTGTTCGATCTGGTGCTCGACCACACTGATCGGGCCAAGGCGCAAACCGACCTTAAAGCCATGTGCGAAAAGCTGCTGGCCAACATGGTGATCGAGGATTTTGCGGTCGAGATCAAATAGGACATCCTTGCCAGACCACGTCTGGCCGGATTGATCGGCTCAACGGGCAAAACAGCAGTTGTTTGCACTCGTCATTCATCTGAATGATTTACTTCGCGGCGCTTCGGCGTTAGCCTAAGCTATCGATCATGTGGGGCCGCATCTCGAGGGCTTCCGCATGGTTGGAATGATCGGACAAAAGGTTCCGCTGGGCCAGGCGAACGGCCCTGATGTTGAACTGATTGTCAGCGGCACCGAACTTTACGCCACCTATGAAACGCCGGAAGGCCTGCCCGTGCTTTATGACGAAGCGCTCGGGTTGTTTTGTTATGCGCGCGTTGTGGACGGCAAGTTCGTTTCATCGGGAATCTCGCTGGCGCATGCCGCGCCCGCCGACATCGTTCCCCATGCACAGGAATCCGACGACGTGCGCCAGCGCAGCATCGCGGCGCGCACCAGTCAGCGTGATGCCCAAACCCACAAGAACCGAGAGCAACAGGAGTGAGATCATGAGCGCGATCTTTGGCGAATTGCTGACATTTGGCCAGACAAACGGTCCCGATATCCGCCTGCAGGTATTTGGCGACGAGCACTATGCCCGCTATGAAACGCCGGACGGTTTTACGACTGTCTATGACGACCTGCTCGGACTGTTCTGCTACGCGCGGCTTTCCGCCGGCAGTTTCCGCTCGACCGGCATTTCGGTTTCAAAGCCGCCATTGCCGGAACTGGTCCGCCACTTGCAGGAGGATCAGGATATTGTCGCCGCCCGCGCCCAAGCCCGCAAACTGCGGCGCACGGCCATGACGGGCGGGCAATTTCGCGAAGAGGCGATGCGAACATTTGGTCCGCATCAAGGCCTGCTCGAAGGCCGCATTCTTTCGCTTGGCAATATAAAGGGTCTGACAATCCTTGTGAATTTCCAGGATCTGTCCAGCGCAGTCACCCGCGCGGATGTCGAAGACATGCTCAACGGCGCCAACTATACCAGAAACGGCAACATCTGCTCGGCAAAGGAATATTTCAGCCGCGTTTCCTCCGGCAAGCTCACCTATACCAACGTCGTGGTCGGCCCCTATACGCTTAGCCGTCCCCGTGAGTTTTACGTCAACAATCTCCTCGTCGAAGAAGCGCTCAACCTTGCAGTCGCCGACGGGGTCGATCTCAAACAGTTCGATTCGCAAAACGCAGGCATCATCGACGCACTCAACGTGCTCTATGCCGGACAGACCCAGTATCGCGGCGAACTTTGGCCGCACAACTGGCAGATCCAGCTGCAGTTCGGGCAGATGCGCACAGACCTCTACTTGCTGACAAGTCTCGGCCGAACCGCCGCGGACCTGTCGATCGGCACCTTTTGTCACGAAAACGGCCACCTGCTCTGCCGCTTCCCGGATATGTACGACTACGGCGAGCGCGACGGCGACAGCGTCAAGAGCGCGGGCATTGGCAGCTATTGCCTGATGGGCTCAGGCAACCACAATGACAATGGCCGGAGCCCCTCACCTGTTTGCGCCTACCTGCGCGATCTCGCAGGCTGGTGCGACAATGAGGTCGACCTGAACACTGCCGGAACCCACAAGGCCAAACAGGGCGACTACAACACGGTGATGAAATTCCGCACGTCCAAGTTCAACGAATATTTTCTCGTTGAAAACCGAAGCCGCATGAACATGGATCGCGGACTGCCGGCAAGCGGACTTGCTGTCTACCATTGCGACATCAACGGCTCCAACGAACTGCAACAAGGCACTGCCGCCAAGCACTATCAATGCGCGCTGCTGCAGGCTGATGGACGGCGTGATCTGGAACTGGATGTCAATCGCGGCGATGGCAGCGACCTGTTCGCTGCTCTGCAGGGTATTGGCCTTTCCTCGACCTCCTCGCCCAATACCCGCGAATGGGACGGGCGTGATTCCGGTCTGATCATTTCCGATATTGGGTCTCCCGATGCCGAAATCTCTTTCGCCGTCGGCGCGCCGGTTGTGGCCGCAGTGGCGGCGTCCGGCATGGCCTCGCCAAAGATCAACATTCCAGACAACCGCGCGGCGGGGGTGAGCAGTGTTATCGCCATCGCGGAATCCGGCACTGTTTCACAGATAAAGGTCAGCCTGGATATCAAGCACACCTATATCGGCGATCTTCGCGTGACCCTGACCTCGCCCGCCAATCGTACCGCAGTGCTCCACGCACAGCTTGGCGGCGCGGCAGATGATCTGGTCACCACCTTTGATTCGGCCGTCCCAGGCGTCCTTGCCGACATGATCGGTCAGCCATTCAAGGGAAATTGGGTGCTGAACGTTTCCGACCGCGCCAGGCAAGACCGCGGCTCCTTGCAGAAATGGAGCCTCGATCTGAAATCGGTTCTGACTGCTTAGTCGCTGCCTCGACAAGCATGGCAAGTGACTGGCGCGACAAGTTTGTTGTGGCTGCAAGGGGATAGATGGCATTTGTGCTTGACCCTTGCCGCCTGCGTCTTTACCCAGCGCTCAACGCCGCCGCGCAAGGATTCCCCCTTGATGAAATCCGCAGTCGTCCTCCTTCCAGGCCTCAATCGCGACCGCGATATGATCGCTGCGCTCACCAAGATCGGTGGCAAAGCCCCGGTCACTGTCTGGCAGACCGATACCACCATTCCCGATGTTGATCTGATCGTCATTCCCGGCGGTTTTTCTTATGGCGATTACTTGCGCTGCGGCGCGATTGCCGCGCGCTCGCCGGTCATGCGTGCAGTCAAGGAAAAGGCCGACAAGGGTGTGAAGGTTATCGGTGTTTGCAATGGCTTCCAGATATTGCTGGAAGCCGGCATGTTGCCCGGCGCGCTGATGCGCAACACGACGCTGAAATTCGTCTGCCGCGAAGTCAAACTGTCGGTCGAAAACGCCAACACCGCCTTCACCAAACACTATGCCAAGGGCCAGATCATCCGCTGCCCGGTTGCGCACCATGACGGCAACTATTTTGCCGATGCTGAAACGCTGAAAACCGTCGAAGGCAATGGCCAGGTTGTATTCCGTTACGCCGATGGCACCAATCCGAACGGCTCGATCAACGACATCGCCGGCATCATGAATGCAAATGGTAATGTGCTCGGTCTTATGCCGCATCCGGAAAACCTGATCGAAGCCGCCCACGGCGGCACGGACGGGCGCGCGCTGTTTGCCGCGGCATTGGGAGTGGCAGCATGAAGCGCTTGATTGTTGTGGCCGCGATTGGGCTGGCACTTGCTGCCTGT
Organism: Rhizobiaceae bacterium; assembly: GCA_049696015.1. Lineage (GTDB taxonomy): Bacteria > Pseudomonadota > Alphaproteobacteria > Rhizobiales > Rhizobiaceae > JANMEX01. The sequence goes on from JBAVTG010000201.1 coordinate 6,549, forward strand.
ACAACAAAACCGCCGAAGGTCAGCGTGGTCAAACCATCCAACCAGGTTGTGGCTGTTGCGATGCTGCAGAAAGTCAACAGCGCCGCCTACACATGCTGGACAAAGGACAAGGCGCTGAAAGCTTATGGCATAGTCCCGGAACTCGATACGACGGGCACCCCACGCATACTGCTGACGCCGAAAGGCAAACCGCAAGCGCTGCCCAAACTGGTCATTTCTGCCAATGGCCGGCAAATCTCCACTTATGGCCCGCTGGCCGATGGCGAGCTCGGCGGCCGCATCAATGCCGACGTCACCCGCTGGGCTTCCGGCGGCACCGGCTGCGCAGCCTGATCATTTGGTAAGCGGGCATTATCCGCGATGACGAACACAAGACCGGACCCGCAGATGACCATCCGCAACACCTTTCCCATCACTCCTGAGCTCATCGCTTCGCACGGCCTGAAGCCCGATGAGTATGAACGCATCCTGGGTTTGATCGGCCGCGAGCCGTCTTACACCGAACTCGGCATATTCTCGGCCATGTGGAACGAGCATTGCTCGTACAAATCCTCCAAGAAATGGCTGAAAACGCTGCCGACGACTGGGCCAAAGGTCATCCTCGGACCCGGCGAAAACGCAGGCGTTGTGGATATCGGCGACGGTGACTGTGTGGTGTTCAAGATGGAGAGCCACAACCACCCGTCTTATATCGAGCCGTACCAAGGCGCCGCGACCGGAGTCGGCGGCATCTTGCGCGACGTGTTCACGATGGGCGCGCGCCCGATCGCGGCGATGAACGCGCTGCGCTTTGGCGAACCGTCTCACGCAAAGACCAAGCATCTGGTCAATGGCGTCGTGGCAGGCGTCGGCGGCTATGGCAATGCGTTTGGCGTGCCGGTTGTCGGCGGCGAAGTTGAGTTTGACGCCAGCTACAACGGCAATTGTCTCGTCAATGCTTTTGCGGCTGGCCTTGCCAAGACCGATGGGATTTTCCTGTCCATCGCCAAAGGTGTTGGCCTCCCCGTCGTTTATCTCGGCGCAAAGACCGGCCGCGACGGTGTCGGCGGCGCGACGATGGCATCTGCGGAGTTTGACGACTCGATTGAAGAAAAACGCCCGACCGTGCAAGTCGGCGATCCATTCACCGAAAAGTGCCTGCTCGAAGCCTGCCTCGAACTGATGGCATCCGGCGCGGTCATTGCCATTCAGGACATGGGCGCGGCAGGCTTGACCTGCTCGGCGGTTGAAATGGGCGCCAAGGGTGGGCTTGGCATTGAGCTCGACCTCGACAAGGTGCCGGTGCGCGAAGAGCGGATGAGCGCCTACGAGATGATGCTGTCGGAAAGCCAGGAGCGCATGCTCATGGTGCTGAAGCCGGAGCTGGAACAGATTGCCGAAGCGATCTTCCGCAAATGGGGACTGGACTTTGCCATCGTCGGCCACACGACCGACGATCTGCGCTTTCGTGTCATCCATCAGGGTGATGAGGTTGCCAACCTGCCGATCAAGGAACTGGGCGACGAAGCTCCGGAATATGACCGTCCATGGATTGAGCCGAAGAAGCCTGCGCGATTGGCGGATGATGACATCCCGCAAATGGATATTGCCGATGCGCTCCTCAAACTGGTCGGCTCGCCCAACCAGGCCTCGCGCCGCTGGGTGTGGGAGCAGTACGACACGCTGATCCAGGGCAATTCGCTTCAATTGCCAGGCGGCGATGCGGGCGTGGTGCGTGTTGAAGGGCATGCGACCAAAGCGCTCGCCTTCTCGTCGGATGTGACGCCGCGCTATTGCTATGCCGACCCGTTTGAAGGCGGAAAACAAGCCGTCGCCGAGTGCTGGCGCAACCTGACCGCGACCGGCGCGGAACCGCTGGCCGCGACGGACAATCTGAACTTCGGCAATCCAGAGCGCCCGGAAATCATGGGACAATTGGTGTTTGCGATCAAGGGCATCGGCGAAGCCTGCAAGGCGCTCGACTTCCCGATCGTGTCGGGCAATGTCTCGCTTTACAACGAGACCAACGGCACAGGCATTTTGCCGACCCCGACCATCGGCGGCGTTGGCCTCATCGATGATTGGTCGAAGATGGCGCGGATCGCATTTGCAGACGAAGGCGAATGCATCCTCCTCGTCGGCGCGCCGGACAATTGGGGCACCCACCTTGGCCAGTCCATCTACCTGCGCGACCTTTTTGGCCGCAGCGATGGCCCTGCCCCGCATGTTGATCTCAAGGCCGAACGCAAGGCCGGCGACTTTGTGCGCAGACTGATCCGCGAAGGCGCCGCGACTGCGGTTCATGATTGCTCGGATGGCGGCTTGGCATTGGCGTTGGCTGAAATGGCGATGGCATCCGGCATTGGCGCAGGCGTCAACCAGCTCGAGGGCGTGGATCCGATCCCGGCGTTCTTTGGCGAGGATCAGGGCCGCTACGTGGTCACGATCAAACAAGAAGACCTTGATGCCGTCATGGAAGCGGCGGCAGACAATGATTTGTTCGCACCCTTTATCGGCACAACTGGCGGCAAGGCCTTGAAGCTGGGCGTTGCCCGCGCGATAACTGTCGAAGAATTGAAGACAGTCCACGAATCGTGGTTCCCTGACTTCATGAACAGTTGAGGTAACGCCATGGCCATGGAAGCAAACGAGATCAAACGGTTGATTCAGGACGCCATTCCCGATGCCGTCGTGACAATTCGCGATCTGGCCGGCGACGGTGACCATTATGCGGCTGAAGTGGTGGCCGAAAGCTTCCGCGGCAAAAGCCGTGTCCAGCAACATCAGCTGGTCTATCAGGCACTCAAGGGCAATATGGGCGGAGTTCTGCACGCGCTTGCGCTGCAGACTTCTGTGCCGACAGTAAACTAACAGAGCGGGAACTGACATGAGCTTGACTGATTTTTTCAAGGGCGTGGCCGAAGATGTGGCCAAAGACCTTCTCAACAAGGCAACGCGCAAAGTCTCGCGCCGCAAGCGCCGCCGCACCGCATCGACCGGCACGGCTGCCACTTTGCGCAAGATCGAGAAACTCTTGAACCCGGCCAAGAAGCAGCGCAGCGCAAAGGCGACTTCGCGCGCCCGATCCAAGGTGAAGCGCCGGGGCTACTGAAGCCAAACCGAGACAATCGGTCCAGCAGGTTGGCCACTGCCTTCGATGGTTGATTCACCATCGGAGAAAGCCGAGACAAACCCGTCAAAATATAGCGCATTTTTGCAGTTGAGCCTGTCTTTGAACAACCGCGCGAACGCGCCAAACGACACCGGCGCGCGCGAAATGGCAAACACGGCGCGGCCTTGGTCATCAATACCGGCGCCATTGCGGGTGAAGCGCGACTCTCCATCCGGCTCAAAGCGCGGATGAACTGCCCCGTCAATCACCAGCATGGGCCCAGACTGCGTGGCGTAGGCGACTGGCATTTTCGCGAGCGCATAAACGTCAGTGCCAATCACAAACGGCTTGCCATCGGGCGTAACACCGAAAACACCGTTTGGCTTCATGTAGAAGTTGCCTGTGGCATCCGCAACATTCAGCGGCGCAATCTGCCGCCCGCCTTCGACGTAAAGGCCGACCGGCGACAGATCCTCGTGGTACATGCCAGCATTCATCGCAAACAAAACCGACGGATTGGCCCGCGCGAACCGGTCGAGGCTGCCCCACGGTTTGCCGGCCGGGTCATTGAGCGCGAGTTTGAGCGTATGGCGGGCTGGATTGATAGTGCACACGATGTAGTCCGATGCTGCAAAGGAAACTTCATCGCAAGATACAGGCAGTTTGGATTGCGTGGATTGAATTTCCGTTGGCCCGCGCAAAATCCAGAACAACGCTGCGGCCAACAGCGCAAAGGCAATCAGCCCGCCAATCAAAACAGTCCGGACACTGTTCATGAGGCCATGGCGCTGCTGCGCAACGAATTGCTGATCGCAAAGCTTCGCTGCAGCTTGTCATGAAACCGCCAAAGCGCTATTTCAACTGTCATACCCATCGGGCCTTGACCCCGTTCGCAAAGGAAATTTCCATGTCCGCCATTCATGATTTCATCGACAGTGAAGTGAAGTCCAATGATGTTGTCCTTTTCATGAAGGGCACACCCGGCTTTCCTCAGTGCGGCTTTTCCGGCCAAGTTGTGCAAATCCTTGATCATCTTGGTGTCGACTACAAAGGCGTCAATGTTTTGACATCGGATGATCTGCGCAATGGCATCAAGGACTATGCCAACTGGCCGACCATCCCGCAGCTCTACGTCAAAGGTGAATTCGTTGGCGGATGTGATATCGTGCGCGAAATGTTCCAGAGCCAGGAACTGCAGGATTTTATGACAGAGAAAGGCGTGGCCATTAAAGGCGCCGC
>JBAVTG010000202.1:0-1521 GCA_049696015.1 Rhizobiaceae bacterium
CGACAGGCGAATCCGAGGCGGGCTTTTCTGCGTCCGCTACAGTCAGTTCCGCCGCCAGCGCCTCGACCAGCGCGCGGTTGTGTTCTTCGGCAAAGTACCGCGCCACCGAGTCGATCACCGCCGTGCCGATGTCATCCAGCGCATCCATCTCCTCCGCCGCGACAGCATCACCGCGGGTAATCTTCAACGCCGCGTCATGAAAGGCAGCAAACGAGCCGTAGGCGCGCGCCAACGTCTTGGCCGTGCTCTCGCCGACATGGCGGATGCCGAGGCCGTAGATCACCCGGTCCAGCCCGATGGCCCGCTTGGCTTCAATGGCCGCAAACAGCTTGGCCGCCGACGTCTCACCGAAGCCTTCCTTGTCCTTGAGCTTCTTCAAATTCACAGCATCGCGCCGCGCCAGCGTGAAAATATCCGCTGGGCTTTTCACCGGCAGATCCGGATCGCCGAAGAAAAACTCGATTTGCTTGTCGCCCAGCCCCTCAATGTCAAACGCCCGGCGCGAGACGAAATGTTTGAGATGCTCGACTTTCTGGAATGGACAGGCAAACTCGCCCGTGCAGCGCTTGATCACCCCTTCAACGCCTGAACCAATTTCCTCGCGGATCAGCGGGGTCTTCAGCTCACAAATGCAGACGTGCGGAAACACATAAGCCACCGCGTTCGCTGACCGCTTTTCCGGCACAAATCCCAGCACCTGCGGGATCACATCCCCCGCGCGCTGCACCATCACCGTGTCGCCGATCATGATGCCAAGCCGCTTGATCTCATCTTCATTGTGCAGCGTGGCATTGGTCACCACCACACCGCCGACCGTCACCGGCTCCAGACGCGCCACCGGCGTATGCGCTCCCGTCCGCCCAACCTGAATGTCAATGCCGCGCAGGATCGTCGTCGCCTTCTCTGCGGGAAACTTGTGGGCAATCGCCCATCGTGGCGAACGCGAAACAAACCCCAGCCGCCGTTGCAGTTCAAGGTCATCCACCTTGTACACCACGCCGTCAATGTCATAACCCAGCGTTGCCCGCTGCGCCTCGATCGATCGGTAAACGCTCAGCAACTCATCTGCGCTGGAGCAGCGTAGCATCAGCGGATTGGTCTTGAATCCGTAGCTCTCGAAGGCTTTCACCATCCCCATCTGGCTCGTCGCCGGCATGGCGCTCACCTCGCCCCAGGCGTATGCGAAAAACCGCAACGGCCGGCTCGCAGTCACTGAGGAATCCAGCTGCCGCAGCGACCCCGCTGCGCCGTTGCGCGGGTTGGCGATCTCGGCTTTCCCTTCGGCCCTGTGCCGCACGTTTAGCGCCGCAAAGTCCGCGTGTGTCATGTAAACTTCGCCGCGCACTTCCAGCACATCCGGGAAATCGCCGATGAGTCTTTGCGGAATGTCCTTGATGGTCTTGGCGTTGACCGTGACATTTTCCCCCACTGCCCCGTCGCCCCGCGTCGCCGCCGAGACAAGCCGGCCTTTTTCATAGCGCAGCGACAGCGAAAGCCCGTCAATCTTCGGCTCGGCGGTGA
>JBAVTG010000203.1:0-2660 GCA_049696015.1 Rhizobiaceae bacterium
CGGCGATAACCAGCGCATGTCAATGATGCGGACGCTGATGCCGTGGCTATCTGCCAAGACTTTTGCCGCCTGACGCGACAGAAACGCGCCATTGCCATAGGTGACAATGGCAACGTCCCTGCCTTCACCCTCAACGCCAATTTGGCCAAGGCGGATTTCACCTGTGTGGGGGGCAGGGTAATGCGCCGCCATAAGCCCGTCTTTCGGCTCATGCAGATCACGGGCTGAATAAAGCGCGATCGGCTCAACGAACACCACGACGCGCTGTTCCTCGCGTGCAAGGCGCAAACATTCGCGCAGCAACAGCACCGCATCAACGCCGTTTGACGGCACGGCAAGGATGACGCCGGGAATATCGCGGATGACGGCGAGCGAATTGTCATTGTGGAAATGGCCGCCAAAACCCTTTTGGTAGCCAAGCCCGGCAATGCGGATCACCATCGGATTGGTGAACTGGCCTTTGGAGAAAAAGGAAAGCGTCGCCGCCTCGCCGCGCAACTGGTCTTCGGCATTGTGAAGGTAAGCGAGGAACTGGATCTCGGGCACAGGGATAAAGCCATTGTGCGCCATGCCGATGGCAAGGCCCAGAATGGATTGTTCATCCAAAATCGTATTCATCACGCGGCCCGGCCCGAACCGGTCATGCAATTTCAGCGTTACGCCATAAACGCCGCCCTTGGGACCAATATCTTCGCCCATGAGGGCAATCTCGCTGTGTTCCAGCATCAAGTCAGTCAAGGCCCAGTTGATCAGCCGCGACATCGGCTGCGGCTGGCTCATCAACACGGCATCGCTGTCGAAAGCTTTGGTGCGCAGGTCAGCGGACGGGCCATTGGTCGGCGTATTGGTGCGCTTGGGCGGCACGATGCTAGCCATGACGGAGGCTGAGGTTTTGAGCTTCGGGCGTCTGATGACCAGTTCGGCCTGCGCCTGAACTTCCGCTTCAATGCTGTTGTAGACGTCCAGCACATGGTCAGCGTCCATGACGCCTTCGCGCACCAGATGGCCGGCGGTGTGCAGCAGCGGGTCATTGGCCTCATCCGCCTCGACAGCTTCACGCGACATATAGGCGGTTTGAACATCCGCGCCGGCGTGGCCGTAGAGACGGACCGTGCGCAAATGCAGGAATGCGGGCTTGCGCGTTGAACGCACAAAGGCCTCGACCTCCAGCGCATTTTTGTAAGTCTCAAGGACGCATAGTCCATCGCAATGGAAATACGAAAGCGCAGGCCGCGTGGCGATGCTTTCGCGCACCCAGCCATCGGGCGTGCGGGTGGAAATGCCGATGCCATTGTCCTCGCAGATGAAGACCATCGGCACGGGCAGGCCGCGGTAGGCGGTCCAGGATGCGGTGTTGATCGCGCCTTGCGCCGTCGAATGATTGAGCGAAGCATCGCCGAAAGAACACAGGATGATTGCATCATCGGCAAGCTGTTTGTGCTCCGGTTTCATCCTCTTGGCGAGCCCGACCGAAACGGCAGCGCCGACGGCCTTTGGCAGGTGCGAGGCGATTGTCGAGGTCTGCGGCGGGATGAACAAGTCCTTGGAGCCAAGCACCTTGTGCCGCCCGCCGGAAATCGGATCGTCAGATGACGCGGTGAAAGACAGGAGCATGTCCTCCATCATCTTGCCGTAGCCAGCCTGGCGCGCCCGCTCGATCTGGAATGCGGCATCGCGGTAGTGCAGGAAGGCCATGTCGCCAACACGGAAGGCGGCGGCAATGGCGGCGTTGCCCTCGTGGCCGGAGGAGCCGATCGTATAGAAAGCGTCGCCACGCGCCTGCAGCTTGCGGGCAGTGCGATCCAGCTGACGGCTCAAGACTTGACTCCGGAAAATGCCGGTCAGCGCTTCGTCATCAAGCCCGCTTTCAGCAAGGGAAACGCCTGTGTGCCACAATGGAAAATCCCCCGACGCAACACGGCGGAGAAAATTTTCATGAACGATTTCAGCACGATCAGACATTTTGCGGATTCAAACTTTCAGGCGCTTGATTCAATCTCAGAAGAAGGCCTGAAGCCCCGTCTGGGCACGGCCAAGAATAAGTGCGTGCACATCGTGCGTGCCTTCATAGGTGTTGACTGTCTCCAGGTTCACCATGTGGCGCATGATCTGGTAGTCTTCCTGAATGCCATTGCCGCCATGCATGTCGCGTGATTGGCGGGCGATATCCAAAGCCTTGCCGCAATTGTTGCGCTTCATCAGCGAGATCATTTCCGGCGCGGCTTTTGCCTCGTCCATCAAACGTCCAAGCCGCAAAGAACCTTGCAGGCCGAGCGCAATTTCGGTTTGCATGTCGGCAAGTTTCTTCTGGAAAAGCTGCGTTTGCGCCAGCGGGCGGTTGAACTGTTTTCGGTCAAGTCCGTACTGACGCGCGGCATGCCAGCAGAATTCCGCAGCGCCCAAGACGCCCCAGGAGATGCCGTAGCGGGCGCGGTTGAGACAGCCGAACGGACCTTTCAATCCTTCGACATGCGGCAGCAAAGCGTCTTCGCCAACCTCGACAGCGTCCATGACAATCTCGCCGGTGATCGACGATCGCAGCGACAGCTTGCCGCCGATCTTCGGCGCAGACAGACCCTTTGTGCCCTTGCCGAGCACAAAGCCCTTGATCTTGCCGCCATGCGCATCGGACTTGGCCCAGACAACAAACACGTCTGCAA
>JBAVTG010000204.1:0-12725 GCA_049696015.1 Rhizobiaceae bacterium
GGCTTGATCATGCTTTGAAGGCTGATCGCGGCCAGAATTACTTGGCAGCGACGACTTCGGCTTCGATCGTGTAGAACTTGTTATTGATGGCGGTGCCGAGAGCGCCGGCGCCAGCAATGATGGCAACTGCGATAAGGGCGGCGATCAGGCCGTATTCAATGGCGGTGGCGCCGGACTCGTCTTTGGCGAAACGTGCAACAAGCTTGGACATGAGAAACTCCTAATCCACGTGGTGACTTTACAGCATCCCGTCAGCTGTTTGCGCTGATCGGATGAGCAGACATTACCGCCAACAGATTTCCGCCGGTTTAAGGAACAAGGTTTCCAGAAAGTTATCTTTTCAGAGACGCCGCATTGAGGCCTGAAACTGGCGATCAGCCGTTTTTTCCGTGGAACTGCCTTTGTGGCGGCAATCTGATCTGTTTCTTGCAAACAAAGTCGGCGTCAGCGCAAATCAGTTGCGCAGGTTAAACGTTCCTTCACCATTCCGCTTCATTTTCCAGAAAGACTGTTTTTATCGGAGTGTCCCATGTCCGGCTTTATCACCAAGTACGCTTTGCTGACGGCTTGCTTGCCGCTTGCCGCAATCGCAACGCCTTCGCATGCCGAGACGAACGGTATTGAAGTGGTCATGAACCAGGCGAAGATCGTCAAGCTTTCACGCGACGCTGATACGATTGTTGTCGGCAATCCGCTGATCGCCGACGCTGCGGTCAAGGATTCCCGCACGGTGGTCATCACCGGCAAGGGTTTTGGCGTCACCAATTTCGTCGTTCTGGATTCTGCCGGCAACCCGGTTGTTGATGAGCAGGTGATCGTTTCCCGGTCAGTTGCGGAAACGGTGCGCGTCTATCGCCGCTCCAAGGTACAAACCTTGTCTTGCACACCTTACTGCGAGAGCGCTTACAAGAGCGATGCCGAAATCAAGGCCGAAGAAGAAACGGCTGCCGCCAACAATTGATTTGAGCCACAGCGCGGCGTTGGCTTAATTCTTCGTAAATCCAGTTCTTAAAAATCGATCTGTCGGCGGAACGGGATGGAAACCCGCGCGTGTTAGCTATGTCGTAGTTCCGACGTGAAGGAGACGACACTATGGCAGGCGATGGGTGTGAATTGGCTACAAGTACAAAACTTGGGCGCCGATTTCTTGAGCGCTTCATAAAGAACAAAGAAGGCAGCACGGCGATCGAATTCGCTCTGCTTGCATTGCCATTCACGGCGCTCGTTTTCGCCATTATCGAAAGCAGCATCGCCTTCACGGCGCATCAGGTCACTGCAAATGCCGTCGAAGATGTTGCACGCGACATCCGCACCAATGTTTTGCCGGCTGGAGCCAACATAAGGGATCTAATTTGCGCCCGGATGCAAGTGCTGGTCGCCAAGACCTGCCCGGATTTGTACATTGATCTCGGCGATTATGCCAAATACGATCAAGTGCCGCTAACGCTGCCGTTCAATCCAGTCACCGGTGATCTCGATAGCTCAGGGTTCGGGATAAATCGTGGCGGCCCAGGCAGTATCCAACAGCTGCGTGTCTTTTACAAATGGCCCTACTACACGGACTATATCGCCGGGAAACTGGCGCAGCTTCCGGACGGAAAAACGCTGATTTTTGCCACGCTGACTTGGCAGAACGAACAATTCCAGGCCGCCGCTCCCCCGCCGGTTGGTCCTTAAGAATCGAGGCATTTCATGTTTATCAAACTGAACAATAAACTGGCCGCGTTGCGCAGCAAGCTACACGCATTTTCTGAAGACCGGAGCGGGGCGGCGGCAGTGGAATTCGTGTTCATTGCGACGCTGCTGATCACGCTTTATCTGGGCACACAGCAGGTCTCGCTGTCGCTCAACATGAACAAGAAAATCGGTCGATCTGCGTCGGCCGTTGGCGACATGATTGCGCAAAAAGATCAGGAAATCCTGCTTTCCGACTTGCAGAATATCATGAAAATCGGCGCTGCTTCGCTTCTCCCATACGCCAAATCAAAGCCGGAAATTACGGTTACCGGGATCAATGCGACTGGCGGCACGGGCGGTAAAGTAGAATTCTCCCAACGACTGAACACAAATGGCACATTCTCTGTGCCGGTTCCGAAAGACGGAACTATTAGCGATGTGGATAGCCGCGTGAATTTCGCCGGCACATTCCTTGTCCGTGTCAATATAAAGCTCAGATATCAAATGATCACTTCATGGCGAACAGGACAAGAAGTCGATTCGGACGGTAATGCCTGGATACCGATGTCTGAGACATACTATCTTCGGCCGCGGAACTCGGACCAGATCGTTTGCAAATCCTTGGCCTGTACCGCGCTCTAGAAATTTCAAGGCTTTGGTGCGCCGGAAGCGGCCGCCAAAGCTTTTGCGGCTTTTACCGCCAGATCATAAGCTCCATGTGCTATCGGGGCAAAGCCGACAGCGTTGTCCGGCAACAATAAGTCGGCCAATTCGACATTGGTTTGAGGAAGCCGGCTGATCGTATCGGCGACAATGGTTTTGGCTTCCGGCGCAAGATTTTTTCTGACCGCATGAGGGCCGTAAGGCACGACAGCAGAAGCCCACAATGATTTGGGTTTGCGCGCTGTTGCAGACATTGCGGCAAACACTGCCGACACGGAGCCATCTGTCTTTGCTGAATCAAAGCCGGCAGGGACAACAGCAAAAAGCCCGTCCACTTTGCCATCCCGATACTGTTCGACAAGCGCAGCCATATCATCCTGCCGGACAAGCCACGTTTCGCTGCCGGTCAATGCCAATCCTGAAGATTGGAATGACGCCAACGGCACGCCTGTTCCCAAAAGTGAATCCGCACCTTGCATGCCAATGCCTTGGGACGTGGCAAGACCTGCAAGCGTAAGTGTGTCGGCAGTCAGCAAGACCGTCTTGAAACCGGATGTCCCATCGGTGTTGACCGGAGAGACAAGCGGCTCGATGCATTGGCATGCGAGCCACGCGGTCGCGTAGGCGCCGGCCGAATAGACTGCATATTCGATTCTGGAGCTGACATGGGCGTCAATGAGCGAGGGAAGATCGCGCGCCTGAAATATCTCAACCGGCATTGCCAGCTGTTTGGAAAAGACCGCTCTCAGTTCCGCAAGGTCGCCCGGCGACAGCATTTTTGTTTCAGTTTCCACAAAGCCAATGCGAAATGTGCCAAGTTCCTTGCGCCAATCCGCACTCGCGGCCGTCGCAACGAAAAGGGAGGCGGCGAGCACCACTATGTTGGTCCAGTTCTTTCCAGTCATTTTTTCGCCGCGTTCCCGTTCAAGTCGATTTGTTCTGGCACAATTGGACAGAAGCCGCCAAGCAACTTATCTGTATCGTTAAGAGGCAAACCATGGCGCGCGCATTTCTCTTCGTTTTGGACTCGTTTGGCATCGGCGGCGCGCCGGATGCGAATGCCTATGGCGATGCGGGTTCAAATACACTCGGCCACATCGCGGCCCATTGCGCGAAAGGCAAGGGCGACAAGCAATCGTTGCGTCAAGGCGGGCTGCGCCTGCCCAATCTTGATGCGGCCGGTCTTGGCGCAGCCGCCCGCCTGGCCACCGGGGACGCGCCAATCGGATTGAAGGCGAGGGAGCCGGCAAGCGGCCTCTACGGCGCTGCAAGCGAGACTTCCAAAGGCAAGGACACCCCGTCCGGCCATTGGGAAATCGCCGGTGTTCCGGTGGTTTTTGATTGGGGCTATTTTCCCGATACCATTCCGACCTTTCCTGAGCCGTTGATCAAGGCAATCATCGAGGAGAGCGGCATTGCCGGAATTCTGGGCGATTGCCATGCCTCGGGCACCGACATCATTGCCCGGCTTGGCGAAGAACACATGCGCACCGGCAAGCCGATCTTCTACACTTCAAGTGACTCCGTGCTGCAGATTGCGGCCCATGAGCGCACGTTCGGTTTGGACGCCTTATACCGGCTTTGTGAAATTGCCCGAAAGCAAGTTGATCCTTACAATATCGGGCGCGTGATTGCCCGGCCGTTCCTTGGCAGCAACAGCTCTGATTTCGAGCGGACTGGAAACCGGCGCGATTATTCGGTTTTGCCGCCGGAGCCGACACTGCTGGATCGCCTCAAGGCTGCTGGCAGACAGGTGATTGCCATCGGCAAGATCGGCGACATTTATGCCCATCAGGGTGTGACAGACGTGCGCAAAGCCAACGGCAACATGGCCCTGTTCGATACCACGCTCGCCGCCATGGACGATGCGCGCAACGGCGATCTCGTGTTCACGAACTTCGTTGATTTTGACATGCTGTTCGGGCATCGGCGCGATGTGCCGGGCTATGCCCATGCGCTGGAATCATTCGACGCAAGGTTGCCTGAAGCACTGCGCAAAATGCGCGAAGGCGACATCATGGCGCTGACTGCCGACCATGGCTGCGATCCGACATGGCGGGGAACTGATCATACCCGCGAGCGCGTGCCGGTGCTTGTCATCTCGCGGGATTTGAAGCCGGCATCGATTGGCGTTCGGCCCACTTTCGCCGATATCGGCGAAAGCATTGCAGCATGGCTCGGGATTGCTCCGGGGCCACATGGAACGAGCTTTCTGCCGTTCAGGGCCCATGCCTGAGCTGCCCGAGGTCGAGACTGTCCGGCGGGGCCTCCAACACGCCATGGAAGGCGCCCGCATCTGTGGCGTCGAGCTGCGGCGCACGAATTTGCGTTTCCCTTTTCCCGACGGCTTTGCCGAAGCGCTGACCAACCGCACGGTCATCAGCCTGTCGCGCCGCGCCAAATATCTGCTCATTCACCTTGATAGCGGTATGACGATCGTGTCGCATCTGGGCATGAGCGGTTCATTTCGGGTCGAATATGATAACGGCGGCGACTTGCCCGGCGCCTTTCACCACCCGCGCGGCACGTCCGGTCCACATGACCATGTGTTGTTCAATCTGGAACACGCAGGCGGAAAAGCGGTCTCAATCATCTACAATGATCCGCGCCGGTTTGGTTTTATGCTTCTGGCTCAAACGAGTGCGCTGGAAAGCCACCCGTCCCTGTCAGGGCTCGGTATTGAACCATTGGGCAATGAGCTTTCCGGAGCAAAGTTGGCCGGACTTTTTGCTGGAAAAGCTGCGCCGCTGAAGGCCTCGCTGCTGGATCAGGGTCTCGTTGCGGGGCTGGGCAACATCTATGTTTGCGAAGCGCTCTGGCGGTCAGGCCTTTCACCTCTGTTGCCTGCGGGCCTTTTGCATGGCAAATCCGGCAAAGCCGCGCTCCTTGCGCAGATGATCCGTGACGTTTTGACAGAGGCCGTGGAGGCGGGCGGATCCAGTCTGCGCGACCACCGGTTGACGGACGGCACGCTTGGCTACTTCCAGCATCGCTTTGCCGTTTACGACCGGGAGGGAGAGCCCTGCCCCCGGGTTGAATGCAAGGGTGTGGTCGCGCGCATGGTTCAATCCGGCCGTTCGACCTTTTATTGCCCAACCTGTCAGCGCGAACAAAAATCAAAGCTATCCGGCGCGCGAAAGGCGGTATAGAGAAAGCGTCAGCCAGGACGCGTTTTTGATCGGCTTTCATGTTGACGCCTGCGGCAAGCTCCACTATAAGCCCGACAACTCAAGGCGGCCCCTCGGCCGCCCCATTCATTTCGCCCCTGTGCCGACTGGCTGGGCAGCAACAAGAGAGGCACTCATGGCCAACACCTCCTCGGCCAAAAAGGCGACCCGCAAGATCGCGGCCCGCACCGAAGTCAACAAGGCGCGCGTTTCGCGCATCCGCACCTTTGTGCGCAAGGTCGAGGAAGCCATTTCCTCGGGCGACAAGGCCAATGCCGAAGCTGCCTTCAAAGCGGCCCAGCCCGAGCTGATGCGCGGCGTTGCCAAAGGCGTTCTGCATGCCAACACGGCGTCCCGCAAAGTGTCCCGCCTGTCCAAGCGTGTTGCCGCAGTCGGCGCCTGATACTTTCGGATAACATCCATCTAGAAAGCCCGGCCAATGGCCGGGTTTTTTGTTGTCTTTCGACGGGTTTCTTCGAATTCCAGACTCGGTGCAGAGTTGACCTAAGGTCAATCACGAGTCCGATTCAGATGGGTCAACGGCCTTATAGGGCAAACCTTATTTCTCAACATTTTCAATATCTTGCAGAAGGTTATCCACAGACCGTCCACAGATGCCGCTGGTTAAGTCAGCCCATACTGTGTCAAGCGGAATATTGAAAAATATTTTTTCGTCGGCGCATTTATCACACCTGGAATTTTCCGTTCCAGAAAATGCTTTGAATCCCCAGTACTTAAAATATTAACCATTCGTTAAGGTCTTTTTCGACAGGCCTGATGATGGGTCAAGAGGTTAAAAAACCGTAACCGAGGGCTTGCGCGGCACGGTCGCTTTTTTGTAGTTTCCAAGCATCAGAAGGGGCAAGACCAAAGCCCGAAAACAATCCGAAACCGGTAACGGTCATGCGCAAAAAGCAATTTTTGCGAACGGGATAGGTTTGACCTTTTTGAGGGGAACGGGCCGGTGAAAATCAGAACCTGAAAAATCGCTTTGTTGAATTGCGATGGAGGTTTGTTGTCGTCTGTTCCGCTTGGCAGTGCAGTGTAGACGCAGCTTCCATTTGACATGGGATGAAAGCGGCGACGGGCAAAGAGAAAGGGCGGCGGCCTCAAATGGCGTCGTCAATGGGGAATAATCAATGAACAAGCCCGAGGCTTCTGTAGCATTTGACCGTGTTCAAAGCCAATTGAAGGCGCGCCTGGGCGCGGAAGTCTACTCCTCCTGGTTCGGACGGCTCAAACTGGTCGAAGCATCCAAGAGCATCGTGCGCATGTCAGTGCCAACGCCGTTTCTGCGGGCATGGATATCCAACCATTATATTGATCTGCTCAATGACCTGTGGCGGACAGAGTATCCGGAACTGCTGAAAATCGAGATTATCGTGCGATCGGCGACGCGTGCCGGAGCGGACGTTGCTGCTGTCGAAACAGATCCAGCAAAGCTGCTGGCGAAAGCAAACTCTGCGACCACGGCCGCCAAGCCGCGGCTAGCCACAGTGTCAAAAGACGACGGCTTGCGTGATCCCGCTGTCGGCTCTGCGCTTGACCCGCGCTACACCTTCGAAAGCTTTGTTGAAGGCAGCGCCAACCGGGTTGCTCATGCCGCTGCGCGGACCGTTGCAGAATCGGGCACAGGCGCTGTGCGCTTCAATCCTCTGTTTATCCATGCGTCTGTCGGTCTTGGGAAAACCCATCTCTTGCAAGCCATTGCCACCGAGGCGATGGCACGCAATCCAAAGGCGCGTGTTGTCTATCTGACTGCAGAATATTTCATGTGGCGCTTTGCCACCGCAATCCGCGACAATGCGGCCCTTTCCTTCAAGGAGCAGCTGCGCGACATCGACCTTCTGATCATTGACGACATGCAATTCCTGCAAGGCAAGTCGATCCAAAACGAATTCTGTCATCTTCTCAACATGTTGATCGACAGCGCGCGTCAGGTCGTTGTGGCTGCAGACCGCCCGCCTGCGGAGCTGGAATCGCTGGATGTGCGTGTGCGCTCGCGCCTTCAGGGCGGTGTTGCATTGGAAGTCGGCGCGCCGGACCACACCATGCGGCTTGAAATTCTCAAGCGCAGGCTTAGCGCCGCGCGGCTGGAAGATCCCTCGCTCAACATTCCGGACAACATTCTCGAACATGTTGCCAAAACCGTTACCGGTTCGGGCCGTGATCTTGAGGGCGCGCTCAATCAGCTTCTGTTCCGCCAGACGTTTGAACCCGACATGACGGTTGAGCGGGTCGAGGAGTATCTGGGTCACCTGATACGCAACTCTGATCCCAAGCGTGTCCGGGTCGAGGACATCCAGCGCGTGGTGGCGCGCCACTATAATGTTCCAAGGTCTGATTTGCTGTCCAACCGGCGCACCCGGATTATCGTCAAGCCGCGCCAGGTTGCCATGTATCTTGCCAAGATGATGACGCCGCGCTCGCTGCCGGAAATAGGGCGGCGCTTTGGCGGCCGCGATCACACCACTGTGCTGCATGCCGTGCGCAAGATTGAAGGCCAGATGGGCGGCGATGTGAAGCTTGCCCAGGAAATGGAGCTTCTCAAGCGGATGATCCAGGAACATATGTGAGACAGACGGCAAGCGGGGTTTTCCCCGCTTTTTCGGTTCGCGAAGTCAAAATAGAGCGGCTTTTGCTTGCGTTTGCTGCGGAAAATCGGTCATCTGTTTCACCCGAAAGCAAATCTCTTTTGCGGGGGCCGCGTCGTGCCCCTGTTTCATATCCGAGTTGAAAGCCTGCCATGCGAGTTACCATTGAGCGCGCCAATCTCCTGAAGTCTCTCAACCACGTTCATCGTGTCGTCGAGCGGCGCAATACAATTCCGATCCTGTCGAACGTCCTGATCCGGGCCGAGGGCGCCAACCTTTCGATGAAGGCGACTGACCTTGATCTGGAGATCAACGAGGCGACAGCCGCGATGGTCGAGCAAGCGGGCGGGACGACCGTGCCGGCGCATCTGCTTTATGAAATTGTCCGCAAGCTGCCGGACGGCGGCGAAGTGATGCTTGCCACCAATCCCGATGGCACGTCGATGACAGTGATTTCCGGGCGCTCTAATTTCCGGCTGCAGTGCCTGCCACAGTCCGATTTTCCGGAACTGACTGCCGGTGCCTTCACTCACACGTTCCGGCTCAACTCGACGGCCATCAAGGGTCTGATCGACAAGACCCAATTTGCGATCTCAAACGAAGAGACACGCTATTATTTGAACGGCATCTATCTGCACACGATCGAGAGCGGCGGCGATCTGAAGCTCCGGGCTGTGGCGACGGATGGCCATCGTCTTGCCCGCGCGGAAGTTGATGCGCCATCAGGTTCAGAAGGAATGCCCGGCATCATCATTCCGCGCAAGACTGTGGCTGAGTTGCAGAAGCTTGGCGATGATCCGGACATGATCATGACAGTCGAACTGTCCGATTCCAAAATCCGTTTCACCATCGGTTCGGTGGTGCTGACCTCCAAACTGATCGACGGAACCTTCCCGGACTATCAGCGCGTCATCCCGTCGGGCAATGACAAAAAGCTGGTGATTGACCGGCAGACGTTTGCCGGCGCTGTCGACCGCGTGTCGACGATTTCTTCCGAGCGCGGCCGTGCGGTCAAGATGGCAATTGCCGACGGTTTGGTGACATTGACGGTCAACAATCCGGATTCCGGCAGCGCCAGCGAAGAAATGGCGGCAGCCTACGAAGCTGACGCGATTGATATCGGCTTCAATGCCAAATATCTGTTGGACATAACCAACCAGCTGCAGGGCAGTGAAGCGGTTTTCATGCTGGCAGACTCCGGTTCGCCGACGCTCATTCGCGACGGGGCGGACGAATCTGCGCTGTATGTGCTGATGCCGATGCGCGTGTAGCCTGAAGGTTCATGCGCGTTGCCATCAGACAGCTGACACTCACCGATTTTCGCAACTACCCGCGCTTGTCGCTTGATTTGTCGGGCGCGCATGTTGTTATCACTGGCGAAAACGGGGCCGGCAAAACCAATTTGCTCGAAGCCGTGTCGTTTTTATCGCCGGGGCGCGGCATGCGCCGTGCGTCTCTGGTTGATGTGGCGCGTTCGGGCTCGGCAAACGGCTTTGCAGTCAACGCCACACTTGAGCGGAACGGCGACGAGGTCATGCTTGGCACCGGCACCTTTGGCGACACGCCGGGCGGTGAGCCGGCGCGCCGGCTGCGGGTCAACGGCGCAGCGCAAAAATCGACGGATGGGCTGACAGACCATTTGCGCGTTGTCTGGGTCACCCCGCAAATGGATGGGCTTTTCACGGGACCTGCTGCAGAGCGGCGGCGGTTTCTCGACCGTCTGGTGCTGTCCATTGATCCGCTTCACGGGCAGCGGTCACTGGATTTTGAGCGCGCCATGAAATCGCGCAACCGCTTGTTCGAGGAAAACCGGACCGATCAGCGCTGGTATGACGCGATTGAAACGCAATTGGCCGAATATGCCACCGCCATTGCCGCTGCGCGGGTTGAGCTGGTGCGGCTGCTCGCCGGTTTGATGGATCAATTGCCTGATGACGGACCTTTTCCCAAAGCGGACCTGACGCTTGAAGGTTCACTCGAAGCGTTGCTGGACAGCGGGCAAAGTGCATCCGACGTCGAAGATCAATACCGCCTCAAGCTTGGCGACTTGCGCAGCCGCGACATGGCGGCAGGGCGGACGCTCGACGGGCCGCACCGCAGCGACCTGATTGTGCACCACCGGCCCAAGGCGATGCCGGCCGGACTTTCCTCCACCGGCGAGCAAAAAGCGCTGCTGGTCGGGATCATCCTGTCGCATGCGCGGCTGGTGGCGCGGATGAGCGGCGGCGCGCCGATCCTTCTGCTTGATGAAATCGCCGCGCATCTGGATGCCGGGCGGCGGGCGGCCCTGTTTGGCATCATTGACGATCTGGGATCCCAGGCCTTCATGACCGGAACTGACCGCGCCTTGTTTGCGGCGCTCGAAGGGCGGGCGGAGTTTTTGTCGGTTTCCCACGGTATCGTGTCGAAAGACGCGCCTGACAAATCGTCTTCCCCGGTCTAGTCTTAACCCATGAGCGAACCGCAATCCCCTTTGTCGAGCGAAGAAATCGAGCGCTATGCGCGGCACATCATTTTGTCCGAGCTGGGTGGCGCGGGGCAGCAAAAGCTCAAGAGAACCAAAGTGTTGGTCATTGGCGCCGGCGGGCTTGGGGCGCCGGTTCTCAGCTACCTGGCGGCGGCAGGCATCGGCACACTCGGCATTGCCGATGACGACCGCGTGTCACTGTCCAACCTGCAACGGCAAGTCATCTTCGATACAGACCTCGTCGGCCTTCCCAAAGTGAGCGCGGCGGCGGAGCGGATCGGCAAGATCAATCCGCATGTGATTGTCGAGGCGCATGATGTGCGGCTGACCGCAGACAATGCCCGTGACCTCATCTCGCGCTATGATATCATCGTTGACGGGTCGGACAATTTCGATACGCGATACCTCGTCGCCGATGTTTGCGAACAGGAAAGAAAGCCATTGGTGGCCGCCGCGCTTGGCCGGTTTGACGGGTCGCTGACTGTTCTCAAGCCCTTCGAACACGCTTCAGAAAACCTCCTGAACCCCGGTTACCGCGACCTGTTTCCCGAGCGTCCGCCGCCGGGTCTCGTGCCGTCCTGTGCGGAAGCGGGAATCATTGGCGCTCTGGCCGGCGTGATCGGAACGTTGCAGGCGATGGAAGTGATCAAGCTCGCGGCCGGCATTGGCGAACCGCTCGTCGGGCGGCTGCTGCTCTATGACGGGCTGACTGCACGGTTTGACGTGATCAAATACAAGCGGCGGAAAGTGCGCGATGATGCTTGAACTGACTGCAGAAGAACGCGCAATGCTCGGCGGTTCAAATGGCGCGGGCGCGGCGATGGCCATGCGGCTGATTTGCGATAGCGCACACTTACTGAATGCGCCATCGCTGGTCTCCATCGCTTCAACCCATATTGACGGGGCGCTGTATCATGGCGATTCCGGCACCCTGTTTGCCGAGCGGCTGGTCGCGCTGGGCGTTAAAGTCTCCGTCCGTTCCACGCTGAATGTTGGTGCGTTGGATCTTACGGGCTGTTCATCCGACAGATTGCCGGCGCATGAGCGCGAGATGGCCCGGCGGATGATGCGCGCCTATATCGCGCTTGGCTGCGAGCCGACATGGACCTGCTCGCCCTATCAGGCCGGACACCGCCCATTGCAGGGTACCGATGTCGCCTGGGGCGAATCCAATGCGGTGGTGTTTTGCAATTCGGTGCTGGGGGCACGCACCAACCGTTACGGCGATTTTCTCGATATTGCCTGCGCCATTGCCGGCCGAGCGCCCAATTATGGCCTGCACCTGCCGCAAAACCGGCGGGCAACGTTCACATTTGATGTTTCGTCCCTGCCCCGCGCCGCGTTTGCCGAGGAAAGTTTCTGGCCGATCCTTGGCAGTCTATATGGCCGCATGGCTGGAACTGCGGTCGGTGCGGTCATTGGTGTGCCTGCCCATCCGGGCGAAGATGCGCTGAAAGCCTTCGGCGCGGCCAGCGCTTCGACCGGCGGTGTCGGGCTGTTTCACATTGACGGCGCAACGCCCGAAATTGCCGCCAAAAGATCCGCAATTTTGACTGATATGCCATTGGAAAAAATGGTGATTAACCAAAGTGACTTTTTGGCGCAGAAACAGCGCATGGCAACTGTCGAAAATGCGGACAGGATTGATGCAGTGGCCATCGGCAGCCCGCATTTGTCGGTCGATGAATTTTTGAAACTGGACAGGCTGATATCAGGGCGGAAACTGGCGGTGCCATTTTACGCCTGCACCGGCCGGCATGCGCTGACCGTGATCGACGCGTCGGGCTTGCGCGCGCGGCTGGAAACATCGGGCGTCAGCGTGGTGGCGGATACCTGCGTGGTTGTGACTCCGATCCTTAAAGAGCTCAATGGCGGTGTCTTGATGACAAATTCCGGCAAGTTCGCCCAATATGCGCCGGGCAACACAGGCTATGGCGTCCTGTTCGGGTCGATGGCCGAATGCGTCGAAAGCGCAATGAGCGGAAGGCCGACATATGCATAAGCCAAAATTTACGCTTTGGCGACATGCCACCATCAACGCGAGTGAGGCCGCAGGTGACCCCGTGTCGATTTCCGGACCGCAAGGCGGCGAACTCTATCCGCTTGAAACCCTGATCCCTGGCCCTGCCGCCAGCGGGCCGATGCTGGCGCTGACCG